>JASIEC010000119.1 GCA_030046135.1 Thermoplasmata archaeon
TCCGACCAACCTCGTAACGCTCGTCGACATGCCTACGCGGGCACCGGGGCGGTCGGCTCGTCGCCGGACCTAGGGACCCGGACAAGAAGAAGGACCGGGAGGAACGCCGCCCCTCCGATCCCTGCGAACCACCACGCGGGCGCGTACCCCCACGCCGCCGCGATCACCCCGAAGGCGATCGCGAACCCGCTCCCGACGAAGATCTGGATCGAGTTGAGCAGGGAGAGTCCGAGGGAGAGCCCGCTCCCGGAGAGCTCGGGGAGGTAGGTGGGGACGAGATAGAGAACGGCGAAGACGACGCCGTCCGCGAAGCCGAGGAAGACGAACGCGGGCCAGCTGAGCTCGAGCGACAGGAGCGGGACCAGGGCGACGATCACCGCTGCCGAGACTCCCCACACCGCGAGCATCCCCCGGAGGTCGCGGCGTCGCTCCCCGAGCCAACCCCCGATCGGTCCCCCGGGGACCTCGGCGACGATCATCGCCGTGGGGACGGCCGCCGCGACGGCGAGGGCCCACGCGGGGTGAACCGCGCTCGCGAACTCGACGAAATACTGGGCTGCGATGTAGAAGGCCCCCCAGAGTCCTGTCGTGCCGATCGCGAGCGCCCAGACCGACCGGGACCGGAGGACGGGTCGCGCGGCCCGGAGGACCTCGCCCGGGCGAGGGCCTGGTCGGGGACCTCCCTCGGGGTGCGGGAGGAACCGAGGCGTCACCGCGGCCGTCGCGAGGAGAGCCACGCCCCCGACCGCGAGCGCGACATGCCAGCCGAAGGCGGCCCCCACGATCGCCCCGGTGAACAGCCCGACCCCCGCGCCGACGCTGAATCCCGAATTGAACAGCCCGATGACGGGACCTCGCCGCCCCGAGGGGTAGTACGAGGCGACCAGGCCGAGCGCCGGCGCGAAGAAGAACGCTGCCCCCGCCCCCGCGCCGAAGCGAAGGGCCGCGAGTACGGGCCACGAGGGCGAGGCGGCGGAGGCGAGGGAGAAGGCGCCCATCGAGGCGAGGGCGAGGAGGGAGATCGTCCGATTCCCCCACCGCATCGCGGCGAGACCCGCGGGGACTTGGAAGAGGCCCGCCCCCACGAGGAACGATCCGAGGACGATGCCGAGCTGGGCGGGGCCCACACCGAAGCTCGCCCGCACGAGCGAAAGGACACCGCCGATGTCGTACCAGTTGAACGCGTAGACGGTCCGAGCGAGGAACAGCGTGCCGAGGCCCACCGTCCGGTCCCGCGGGACCGGGCTCGTCACGCCGTCGCTCCGGCCACTTCGCCGCGCGTGACGAAGTACCGAAGGAGCCCGCGGGCCGCGAGCTCGTACCCCGAGACGAGCGACTCCCGGTCCGGGGGGTCAAGGTGCGAGCGATCGTACTCGGCGAGCCGCGCCGCGATGAACTCGGGGTCGGCTCGCTCCCGGGCCGCGGCGAGAGCGACATCCCTCCACGCCTCGACGACCGTCCGGTACGTGGCGAGGTCCCGCGCGCCGTCCGGGCTCGGGCCGAAGTGAGTGAACAGGACGAGCGCCGGGTCCGTCCGCCGCATCGCCTCGACGCTCGCGAACAGCGCGTCAAGATCGAGGTCGGGCGGCGGGACGGCGGGGCGGACGCGCGAGGAGTGCTCGAGGCGCACGCCCGCCCCATCGCCGGTGAACACGCCGCGAAGCGCGGAGTCGAAGAAGGCGAGGTGATGCTTCGCATGCCCCGGCGTCGCGAGGACTCGCAACTCGCCGCCGACGAGAGGGAACGACTCCCCTCCCCGAAGGGGGTGCAAGCGCTCCGCCGGCGTGGGAGGGATCGGCCCCCAGAGCTTGTCCGCCGCGGGACCCCACGCTCGCCGGGCGCTCTCCACGAGCCGCCGGGGGTCGGCGAGGTGCGGGACGCCGAGCTCGTGCGCGTACAGTTCGGCGCGGGGGAGCGCCTCGGCGGCCGCGCCCAGGCCCCCGGCGTGGTCGAGGTGAATGTGGGTCACGAACACCCGGAGCACCTCGTCGGCGCCGATGCCGGCCCGCTCGAGACCCCGGAGCAGGTGGTCTCGGCACGAGGAGGGTCCGGTCTCGAGGAGCGTCCATCCCCCTTCCTGCGGGAGCAGATAGGACGCGACCAGCCCCTCGGTATCCCGGAAGTCGAGATCGACCAGACGTCGATCGCGGCCGAGGTCGAGGACGCGAGGGCCGGTCACGGCGCGCCTACACGGGCGGGAGCGGAGTGCCGAAGTAGAACAAGCCCAGCCCCGCCACGGCGGCGACCGCGGCCGTCGCGACGAACGCGAGAACCCAGACGGAGGCGCTCCACCGGAGGACCTTCCGCCCGTCGAGCAGCCAGACCGGGAGGAGGTTGAACGTGCCGAACCAGGCGTTGAAGAAGGCGAGCAGCAGCAGGATCGGGAAGAGCCACGAGCCTACCTCGAAGGCGGCCACGGACCCGGCGTAGAAGGCGACCCCGAAGGTGAGGTTCGTCATCGGCCCGGCGAGGCTCGTCTTTCCCCAGCTGGGAGCGTCGAGTTCGCTCATCCCGCCGACGAGGGTGGCTCCGGGCGCCGCCATGATCACCCCGAGGAACGCGCTCATCACCGAGTAGACGAGACCGACCGGCCACATTCGGAACTCCGCCCAGAACCCGCGCCGCTGGGCGACGACCTTGTGGGCCAGCTCGTGCGCCACGAAT
>JASIEC010000120.1 GCA_030046135.1 Thermoplasmata archaeon
TCCGACCAACCTCGTAACGCTCGTCGACATGCCTACGCGGGCACCGGGGCGGTCGGCTCGTCGCCGGACCTAGGGACCCGGACAAGAAGAAGGACCGGGAGGAACGCCGCCCCTCCGATCCCTGCGAACCACCACGCGGGCGCGTACCCCCACGCCGCCGCGATCACCCCGAAGGCGATCGCGAACCCGCTCCCGACAAAGATCTGGATCGAGTTAAGCAGGGAGAGTCCGAGGGAGAGCCCGCTCCCGGAGAGCTCGGGAAGGTAGGTGGGGACGAGATACAGAACGGCGAAGACGACGCCGTCCGCAAAGCCGAGGAAGACGAACGCGGGCCAGCTGAGCTCGAGCGACAGGAGCGGAACCAGGGCGACGATCACCGCCGCCGAGCCCCCCCACAGCGCGAGCAATCCCCGGAGGTCGCGGCGTCGCTCCCCGAGCCAGCCTCCGATCGGTCCCCCGGGGACCTCGGCGACGATCATCGCCGTGGGGACGGCCGCCGCGACGGCCAGGGCCCAGGCGGGATGGACCGCGCTCGCGTACTCGACGAAATACTGCGCCGCGATGTAGAAGCCTCCCCACAGCCCCGTCGTACCGATCGCGAGCGCCCAGACCGACCGGGACCGGAGGACGGGCCGCGCGGCCCGGAGCACCCCCGGGCCCGTAGGGCGGGACGAGGCACCTCCCTCGGGGTGCGGAAGGAACCGGGGCGCCACCGCAGCCGTCGCAAGGAGCGCCAGGCCGCCGACCGCGAGCGCGACGTGCCAGCCGAAGGCGGCGCCGACGATCGCCCCGGTGAACAAGCCGATCCCGGCGCCGACGCTGAAGCCCGAGTTGAACAGGCCAATGACGGGGCCCCGCCGGCCCGAGGGGTAGTACGAGGCCACCAGGCCGAGTGCCGGGGCGAAGAAGAAGGCGGCCCCCGCTCCGGCGCCGAAGCGGAGGGCCGCGAGCACGGGCCACGAGGGGGAGGCGGCGGAGGCGAGGGAGAAGGCGCCCATCGAGGCGAGGGCGAGGAGGGAGATCGTCCGATTCCCCCACCGCATCGCGGCGAGGCCCGCGGGGACTTGGAAAAGGCCCGCCCCGACGAGGAACGATCCGAGGACGATGCCGAGCTGGGCGGGGCCCACGCCGAAGCTCGCGCGCACCAGCGAGAGGACACCGCCAATGTCGTACCAGTTGAACGCGTAGACCGTCCGCGCGAGGAACAGCGTGCCGAGGCCCACCGTACGGTCCCGCGGGACCGAGGTCGTCACGCCGTCGCTCCGGCCACTTCGCCGCGCGTGACGAAGTACCGAAGGAAACCGCGGGCCGCGAGCTCGTACCCCGAGACGAGCGACTCCCGGTCCCGGTCCGAGGCGTCAAGGTGCGAGCGGTCGTACGCGGCGAGCCGCGCCGCCATGAACTCGGGGTCGGGACGCTCCCGGGCCGCGGCGAGCGCGACATCCCTCCACGCTTCGACGACGGTCCGGTACGTGGCGAGGTCGCGGGCGCCGTCCGGGCTGGGGCCGAAGTGCGTGAACAGGACGAGCGCCGGGTCCGTGCGCCGCATCGCGTCGACGCTCGCGAACAGCGCGTCAAGGTCGAGGTCGGGCGGCGGGACGGCGGGACGGACGCGCGAGGAGTGCTCGAGGCGCACGCCCGCGCCGTCGCCGGTGAACAGCCCGCGCAGAGCGGAGTCGAAGAAGGCGAGGTGGTGCTTCGCGTGTCCCGGCGTCGCAAGCACCCGCAGCTCGCCCCCGACGAGAGGGAACGACTCCCCTCCCCGAAGGGGCCGCAGGCGCTCCGCCGGCGTGGGAGGGATCGGCCCCCAGAGCTTGTCCGCCGCGGGGCCCCACGCACGCCGGGCGCTCTCCACGAGCCGCCGGGGGTCGGCGAGGTGCGGGACGCCGAGCTCGTGCGCGTACAGTTCGGCGCGGGGGAGCGCCTCGGCGACCGCGCCCAGGCCCCCGGCGTGGTCGAGGTGAATGTGGGTCACGAACACCCGGAGCACCTCGTCGGCGCCGACGCCGGCCCGCTCGAGACCCCGGAGGAGGTGGTCACGGCACGAGGAGGGTCCGGTCTCGAGGAGCGTCCATCCCCCTTCCTGCGGGAGAAGATAGGCGGCGACGAGCCCCTCGGTGTCCCGGAAGTCGAGATCGACCATGCGTCGATCGCGGCCGAGGTCGAGGACGCGCGGGCCGGTCACGGGGACCCTACGCGGGCGGGAGCGGCGTGCCGAAGTAGAACAAGCCCAGCCCCGCCACGGCGGCGACCGCGGCCGTCGCGACGAACGCGAGAACCCAGACGGAGGCGCTCCACCGGAGGACCTTCCGCCCGTCGAGCAGCCAGACCGGGAGGAGGTTGAACGTGCCGAACCAGGCGTTGAAGAAGGCGAGCAGCAGCAGGATCGGGAAGAGCCACGAGCCGACCTCGAAGGCGGCCACGGACCCGGCGTAGAAGGCGACCCCGAAGGTGAGATTCGTCATCGGCCCGGCGAGGCTCGTCTTTCCCCAGCTGGGAGCGTCGAGCTCGCTCATCCCGCCGACGAGGGTGGCTCCGGGCGCCGCCATGATCACCCCGAGGAACGCGCTCATCACCGAGTAGACGAGACCGACCGGCCACATCCGGAATTCCGCCCAGAACCCGCGCCGCTGGGCGACGATCTTGTGGGAGAGCTCGTGCGCCACGAATCCGGTGAGCGTCGCGGACGCCGCGACGCCGAGCCCGAGGGGGGTCAGCGCCGCAAGGTGGCCGGTCACGATCCCGCCGCCGAGGACCGTGTCGCCGCTCAGCAGGATCAGCAGGTCGAAGGTGAGAACGGCGAAAGCGATCGCGATCTCGATCAGCTCCCTCCGGGACGTCGTCACCCGGGCGACCGGCGGCGGAGCGGTCCCGTAGTAGTAGAACCGCGGAGGACCGGTCATGCCATCGCCTCCGGGGCCCTCCCCCAGCGCTCGACCGGCATCGGCGACGGGGCGGCCCGGCCCTCGAGGAGGTTGCGGACGAGGTCCACGCCGTCGGCGAGACGGGGGCCGGGGCGGCTGAAGTACGCCTCGTCGACGAGATAGATCCCCCGCGCCGCGTCGAGACGCGCGATCGCAGCCGCGAGCTTGCGGTCCTCGAGCTCGCGCCGTGTCCTCACCACGGTGAAGCTGCAGGGACTCAGGATCACGAGGTCGGCCCCCATCGCGCCGATGTCCGCCCAGTCGGTTCGGATCCCCGGTTGGCCGGCTTGAGGACCCAGAGCGATCCCGCCGCCGCCCCGTACGATCTCGGGGGTCCAAAGGCCCGCGAGGATCGGGGGGTCGAGCCACTCCACCACCGCGACGCGCGGGCTCCGGGTCCGCGCGGGGGGGGCGCTCCGAGAGCCGAGGGACGCCTCAAGGCGAATCCCGGTGGCCGGATCCCCCAGCGCGTCCGCGACCGTGCGAACCGACCGCCACACCTCGGGGAGCGTCCGGGGGCTGAGCGAAACGATGCGGGGGGCGATCCCGGCGACGGAGCATGCCTCGGCCACCTCCTGGTCCGTGACGGAACACACGGAGCAGAGATCCTGCGTGAGCAAAAGGTCCGGACGGAGGGCGCGCAGCGCCGGAACATCGAGCGTGTAGAGACTCTCTCCCCGGGCGCGGACCGTGCGGACCCGGGCGTCGATCGCGCGCGAGGGCTCCTCGGCGTCGAGCGCGGTCGGGCGCATCACCGCCGGCAGGCTCACCACCTCCGGGGGAAAGTCGCACTCGGAGCTCCTCGCCACGAGCTCGTCGCGGTGCCCGAGGGCGCAGACGATCTCCGTCGCGCTCGGCAGGAGCGAGACGACCCGCATCGGACCGGCCCTCGGGGCCGAGCTACTTACCTTTGCGGGTCCCGGCGCGGGCCCGGCCGCCCCGCGAGCGGGCGGCCCGGGCGGACGCCGTCCG
>JASIEC010000121.1 GCA_030046135.1 Thermoplasmata archaeon
TTCGACATCTTCGCGCCGTTCTGGAGGACGAAGCCGGTGTGAAAGAACCGGCGCGAGAACCTCGTGCCCCGGAGGGCCAGCGCGATCTCGTTCTCGGCGAAGTGGTGCGGGTAGACGAGGTCCCGTCCCCCGCCGTGCAGGTCGACCGGCACCCGGAGGAATCGCTTCGCCATCGCGTAGCACTCGAGGTGCCAGCCCGGAACGCCCCGGCCCCACGGGCTCGACCAGGACGGTCGCGGGGCGGCCTGGGGCTTCCAGACGAGGAAGGAGCGGCCCCCGTCCGGCTCGGGGCCGGCGGGCCCGCCGGGCTCGAGGACCGCGTGCTCGGCCAACTCCGAGCCGGTGAGGAAGTTGGTCCCCGGCGGATGGGGCGGCGCATCGTACATCCACCCGTCGTCGGAGCGTCGGACCCGTCCGGTCCGCTCGAGCGCGCGAGCCACCTCGATCATCCCGGGGACGAAGTCGCTCGCCCGAGGCCGCGCGGTCGGCGGGCGGAGCCCCAGCGCCTCGAGGTCGCGAAAGAACCCCCGCTCCTCACGGCGGGCGAGCGCCCGCCACGGGAGGCCGAGGGCCGCGGCCCGCTGGTCGATCTTGTCCTCGATGTCCGTGACGTTCATGACGTGGCGGACCCGGCGCCCCTCGGCCTCGAAGAAGCGGCGGGCGACGTCGAAGTAGAGGTACGTCCTCGCGTGCCCGACGTGGGCCCGGTCGTACACCGTCGGGCCGCAGACGTAGAGGGTGATCGCCCCGGAGCCCCCCGCCCGGACCGGTTCGACGCGGCCCGCCAGGGAGTCCTCGAGCTCAAGATTCATTCGGCGCGTCCGGGGGTCCGGCGGGGATAACCTTTCGGGACGAGGGACGGCCCCCGGAGAGTCGGCAAGCTGATGAACGGCCCCCGCGTCGGGAGTCGGGACCCCGGATGGAGACCCTCTACCTCCTGGTCGAGACCGACGTCGGCAAGCTCGACGACGTCGTGAAGCGGATGCGCGCGGTCCCGGGCGTCGCCGAGGTCCAGGCGGTCACCGGGCCGTTCGATCTCATCGTGAAGGTCGAGGCCGCGCAGATCAACCAGGCGCTCGACGTGGTCGTCCACAAGATCCGCCGGATCCCCGGGATCAAGGCGACCGAGACGCTCGTGACGGTCCCGACCGTCTGACGCCCTGCCCTGTCAAATACCGGCGGCGGGTGGCCGGGCCGATGATCGCAGCCGGCGACCCCGCGCCCGATTTCGAGGCCCTCGACCAGGACGGCGCCCCCTTCCGCCTTTCCTCCCTCCGGGGCGCTCCGACGGTGCTCTACTTCTATCCGAAGGCCGACACCCCGGGCTGCACCCGCGAATCGAAGGGGTTCCAGGAGCACCTCCCCGAGTTCGCGAGCCGAGGCGTCCGCGTCGTCGGCGTGAGCGTCGACGACTGCCCGGCCCAGAAGGCGTTCGCCCAGAAGTACGGGCTTCGGTTCCCGCTCGTCGCCGACCGGACGAAGGCGGTGTCGACGCTCTACGGCGTGCTCGGGCCGCACGGGACGGCGCGGCGCGCCACGTTCCTCATCGACGCCTCCGGGAAGGTCGTCGACGTCGTCGACGGGGCCGCCCCCGAGGCGCACGTCGAGCAGGCGCGCGCCCGGTTCCTCAGCGGCTGACCGGCGGCGCGCCGGGCGCCTCGCCTCCGGACGGGGCCGAGGGCGGGAGCCGCCCCCGGGCGCTCCAGATCCGGTCCCCCAGCGCCTGCAGCGCCGACGGGACGAGGTACGTGCGCACGACCATTGCGTCGAGGAGGACCGCCACGGCGACGGCGAAGCCGATCGCGCGGATCAGCGTGAACTCGGCGACCAAGAGCGCCCCGAACGCCCCGGCGAGGATCACCGCCGCGGCCGAGATGATCCCCCCCGTCCGCCGGAGGGCTTCCGCCACGGCCGCGCCCGTGGTCTGGCCCCGGAGCCGCTCCTCGCGGACCCGGGTGAGCAGGAAGATGTTGTAGTCGATCCCGAGGCCGAGGACCAGGAGGAACAGGATCGTCCGGACGTAGAAGAACACCGGCAGTCCGAAGAGGTCCTGGAAGACAAGATCGGTGAGCGCCCATGCCCAGCTTATCGACAGCCCGATCGTGCCGACGGCCATGAGGGCGAGGATCCAGGATCGCAGCACGACGAGGAGCACCGCGACGAGGCCGACCGTGACGGCGGCCACCATCGCGAGCGTCGCGAGGTTCGTCTGGGCGACGAGGTCGTAGATCGACGGGGCCCCGCCCCCGAACTCGAGCGAGGCGATCCCCGGGTTGCTCGCGAGGGCGCTGCGGAACGACGACTCGACCGACGACACCGCGGCGACCGCACCGGTCGAGAGCCCGGCCGAGGTCGTCACGAGGGTGATCAGGACCGTCCGGCCGTCGGTCCCCAGGTACTCGGAGAGCGTCCCGAGGAGGTTCGCGCGCTGGACCGACGGCAGGGTGGGGAGGGCGAGCCAGTCGGTGACGTTCGCCCCGGGGCCCCCCACGGGCGAGCCGACGGAGGCGATCCCGCCCGTCCCCGCGGCGATCGCCGTGAGGTTCCCCAGGTCCTCGAAGTCGGTGGCCTCCGTCACGTTGCCCGCGAGCAGGGGCTGGTCGAACGTGACGAGCGCGAACGAGGGGACGGCGAAGCCCGCGCCGAACTCGTCGCCGAGGCGGGCGAGGCCGATCGTCGCCGGGTGTCCCGAGGGGAGCTGGTCGTAGAAATTGTACGACACGGGGGCGGTGAGCGCGACCGCCACGAGCGGCACGGAGACGAGGAGGAGGGCGGTGACGATCCGGACCGGGCGCCTCGCGGTCCGTCGCGCCGTCCGGTCGAAGTACGTCGGACGCGCTGGGGCGGCCCCCGCCGCGGGCACGGCGGCCGGGACCGGTCGGATCGGCCAGAAGATCCGAGGTCCGATCAGCTTGAGGCACGCGGGGACGAGCGTCAGCGACAGGAGCATCGTGAGGAGGATGGCGAGCGACAGGACCATCCCCCACTCCGAGAGCAGGGCGACACCGCTGAACGCGAGGGCAACCGTGACGAGGATCGCCGTCGATCCGCTCGTCGCGACCGACTGGCCCGCCCACGTCACCGAGGCGACGATCGCCTCGTCGTTCGTCCGGCCGCGGCGGAGCTCCTCCCGGTATCGGGCGACCAGGAAGATCGAGTAGTCGGTCCCGACGCCGAGGACGAACACCTCCTCGAGCGTGAGGCTCGTCGAGTCGACGTGCGTGATGAGGGT
>JASIEC010000122.1 GCA_030046135.1 Thermoplasmata archaeon
GCGGACGGGGACGTCTACGTCGCCAACGCCGGCTCCGACAACGTCTCGATCCTGAACGGGACGTCGCTCGTGGGGAGCGTCCCCGTCGGACGGGGCCCGGCCTCGGTGGCCGTGGATCCGGCCGACGGCGACGTGTACGTCTCCGACGCGGGCGGCGCCGGCGTGTCCGTCCTCAACGGGACCTCGCTCGCCGGGACGATCGCGGTCGGCGACGACCCGGGGAGCCCGGCGTACGATGCCGCCGACGGCGAGGTGTACGTCCCGAACGCGGGCTCGGACAACGTGAGCGTCCTCTCGGGGGGGACCGTCGTCGGCTCGATCCCGGTCGGAACCGCGCCCGAGAGCGCGACGTTCGATCCCGCCGCCGGGGAGGTGTTCGTCACGAACTCGGCGGACGGCACGGTGAGCCTCGTCGCCGGGGGCGCGGTCACCGCCACCGTCACCGTCGGCGGGTCGCCGAGCGCGGCCGTGTACGACGCCGCGACGCGCGAGATGGACGTGCTCGGTTCGGCGGGCGCCGTCCTGCTCAGCAACGCCACGATCGTGGGCACCGTCCCGTTCGAGGGGGGCGCCGAGCCCTCGGCGTCGTACGATCCGGGCGACGGGTACGTCGACGTCGCGGTGCCGGGTCCCGCCGTCGTCGTGCTGGGGGCCGCGTCCGTGCTCCGGACGATCGGGCTCGGGGGACCCGCGATCGGGCTCGCCTACGATCCTCTGACGGGGGACATGCTGGCGGCCGAGCCGTCCGCCGATCTCCTCGGCCTGCTCTCGCCGTCGTCGTTCACCGCGACGTTCGTGGAGACCGGTCTCCCCCGGGCGTCGGGGTGGAGCGTCTCTCTGGGAGGCGCCACGGAGAGCACCAACGGGACCGAGCTCGCGTTCACCGAGCCGTATGGAACGTACGCGTTCAACGTCACCGGCCCGGCGGGGTTCGGATCGTACGCCTTCCCGAACTCCCCGACGGTCCTCGAGAGCACGAACGCGTCGATCGCGGTGACGTTCAGCCGCCAGTCGCCGCACGCGGTGACGTTCGCGGAGGCCGGGCTCCCGGCGAACACGACCTGGTGCGTGATCCTCGGCCGGCCGGGCTGCTCGGCGTCGAGCACGATCGTCTTCACGGGGCTCCTCCCCGGGAGGTACGCCTACAACGTGAGCACGGTGCCCGGGTACCGAACGACCGAGAGCGGCAACGTCACGCTCGGGAGCTCGAACCTCACGAAGAACCTCAAGTTCACTCTCGAGAAGTACGTCCTCTCCTTCCACGAAACGGGGCTCCCCCGCGGCAAGTCCTGGAAGATCACGGTCGCCGGGATCACCCATTCCTCGGGATCCGCGACCGTGCAGTTCGACCTCGCCAACGGGACGTACAACTTCACCGTCCGCCCCCTGGCCGGCTGGACCGGCTCGCCGATGCTCGGGGACGTCCAGGTCGCCGGGTCGGCCGTCGAGACCAGCCTCACGTTCGTGCGGGCGACGTACCCCGTCGAGTTCAACGAGTCCGGTCTCGCGCCCGGGACGAACTGGAGCGTCGAAGTCGCCGGGGCGACGACCTGGTCGAACGGCTCCGCGTCGATCACGGTTCTGCTGCCGAACGGCACGTTCCACTACGCGATCGGCCCCATCCCGGGGTACCGCGCCTCGGGCGACCCCGTCCACGCCCACGTCGTCCACGCTCCGCTGTACGTGAACGTGAGCTTCCGCCCCTCGCCCGAGTCGGCCCCCACGGTCCCCGTCGGCGGGGCGGGACCCGCCGCCCCCTCGGGCGCGGCTGCGGTCCCGCGGGGGCCGGAGGAACCGTGACGTCGGGGGTCGGACGGGGGCCGGCGGACGCCCGCCCCCACGGGCTCGGCCCCCGGGGAGGGGCGTTCCGGGCCACGGTGATGGGATCCCCCGCCGCCGAAGGTCCGGGCCCCGGAACGGGGGAAATCGGGGTCAAAAAAACGGCGGATAGCTTCATACCTTGGTGCTCGTTTGGGAACGCCCTCGGGCATCGTCCAGGGGGGTCGATGGAAGGGGGGCAGCGGGGGGGACGGCGGATGAGCTATCGCGGGGCCCGCCGCCGCACTTCGAGCCTGCTCTGGGTGGGATTGGCCCTCTCGGTGCTGGCTCCGCTCGGAGCCTCGTGGGGGGCCGCCCTCGTCGGGGCGCCGACCCCCACGTTGGTCGGAGGATCGTCCACGTCGGCGCCCTCCGGAGCGACCCCGGCCGCCGCGGCCACCCCCGCGCTCGCGCTCGCGCCGACGTCGGGCGCGGTCGGCACCCTCCTCACGTTCAACGCGACCGCGTTCGCGCACGCCACCACGTTCGAGATCACCTGGCCCGAGAGCAAGACGGTCACGGTGACCGCCTGCTCCGGGGAGACGACCTCGAAGGGGACGTTCAACTGCACCTACACGATGCCCGCCCACGCGGACGGGCCCCTCGTCTTCACCGCCACCGACGGCAAGGGCAACAGCAAGACGGCGACGTTCACGATCCGTCCCGCCGTGACGGTCGCTCCCACGATCGGCTCGGTCGAGACGTCGGTGACGTTCAGCGCGACCGGCTTCAGCGCGAACGGGACCAACAAGTCGGTCACGGCGCAGACCCCCGCCGCGAACGGGACCGTGACGTGGAGCGGGGGGACGGCCTGCGCGGCCCTCATCAGCGCGGTCGGTTCGTTCAGCTGCAGCTTCACGATCCCGGCGACGTACGAGGGCCTCCACACGTTCAATGCCACCGACCCGCTCGGCCGCTACGCGACGACGTCGTTCGACGTCACCCCTCGGCTCGTCGTGGGTCCGACGTACGGCCCCGTGGGGGGCACGATCGTGCTCACGGGGACGGGGTTCGCCGCCTCCTCCGCGGTCACGGTCACGTGGTCCGAGAACTCGACGAGCCTCGGGACCGCCTGCAAAGCCGAGACGGCCGGGACGGGCGGGTTCAGTTGCTCTTTCACCATCCCCGTCGGCACCCCGGGCGGAGCGTACACGTTCCTCGCGACCGACGCGGCCGGGAACAACGCGAGCACGGTGTTCACCGTCTCGGTGCTGAGGGTCTCCCCGACCACCGCCGTCGCGGGCACGAACCTCACGTTCGTCGCCGCGGGGTTCACCCCGCTCTCCTCGTTCTCGATCACCTGGGGCGCGGGGTCGATCTGCGCGCCGGGGGACACGAACGCGACCGGCTGGTTCTCCTGCTCGTTCATCCTCCCGCCGACGCCGATCGGGCCGCACGAGTTCACGGGGACCGACGGGGCCGGGATCTCCGCCTCGGTCAACGTGACCGTGATCGCCCAGGTGTCGGTCTCCCCGTACGGCGGGGAGCCCGGGACCGCGGCGACGTTCTCGGGGACCGGGTTCGCCGCGTCGTCGACGGTGCGAGTCACCTGGCCCGACGGGGCGCTCGGCTGCTCGAACACCTCGAGCGCCGCCGGGAGCTTTGAGTGCGGATTCCGGATCCCGAACGGGACGGTGGGCGGGATCTACGTCTTCAACGCCACGGACGCCTCCCACGACACCGCCACGGCCACGTTCATCGTGACGTTCCTCCGGGTCACCCCCGTCTCGGGGCCGGTGGGGACCGTGCTCTCCTTCCTCGCGGAGGGGTTCGCCGCCTCGAGCTCGTTCAAGACGACGTGGAGCGGGGGGACCGTGAGCGTCTGCAGCGGCACGACGACCGCGAAGGGATCGTTCGGCTGCAACTACACGCTCCCCGCGACGACCGTCGGGCCCCACGTCTTCACGTCGGTCGACGGCGCCGGTTCCTCGGCCGAGGCGACGTTCACCGTCTCCTCGAAGCTCACCGTGAGCCCGACGACGACGACCGTGGGGAGCCTGCTCAAGTTCGCCGCCACGGGGTTCGCGGAGAGCTCGGCGATCTCGATCGCCTGGAGCGGGGGGACGATCTGCTCCGGGACGACGACGATCGCGGGCGACTTCGACTGCAACGAGACGATGCCGGCCACCCCCGCGGGTGACTACACGTTCAACGCGACCGACAAGGCCTCGGACTTCGCCTCGGCGCTCGTCACGATCACGACGTCGCTCACCGTGAAGCCCACGTCCGGGCCGGTGGGCACGGCGGTGACGTTCCAGGCCTCCGGGTTCTCGGCCTTGGCAGAGTTCTCGATCTCCTGGAGCGGCGGGACGGTCTGCACGACCGTCACCAACGTCTCGGGCAGCGTGAACTGCACGTACACGATCCTCGCGGCGACCGACGGCGCGCACAACTTCACGGGGGTCGATTCGAGCTCCCACACCGCCGTCGCGGTGTTCACGATCACCCCGGACCTCGTCGCGAGCCCGTCGAGCGGGCCCGTGGGCACGCCGATCGACTTCAGCGGCGAGGGGTTCGGCGCGGACCTCGGCGTGACCGTCACCTGGAACAGCGGCTCCACCGCGTGCACGGCCGAGACGGGCTCCACCGGCGGCTTCTCCTGCGCGTTCACGATCCCGGCGACCCCCGCCGGGGACCACACGTTCACGGCCACCGACACCGCGACCTCGCCCCACACCGCATCGACCGCCTTCGACGTGACCCCCGAGCTCACCGCGAGCCCCACCTCGGGCCCGATCGGGACGACGGTGACGCTGGTCGCGACCGGCTACGCCGCCTCGTCGCTGATCGTGGTCTCCTGGCCGTCGGGGACCGCCTGCAACGGGACGACGAGCACCGCGGGGAGCTTCACCTGCACGTTCAAGATCCCGGCGGGCACGGGCGGCGGACCCGCCCTGTTCACGGCGACCGACGCGGCGAGCCACTCCGCGAGCGTCTCCTTCCTGGTCACGCCGGTCCTGACGGTCTCCCCGACCTCGGGGCCGGTGGGCACCCCCCTCACGTTCACCGGCGCCGGGTTCGCGACGTCCACCAAGGTGACGGTCACCTGGCCGGGGGGGACCGCGTGCACCGCGACGACCTCGGCCAGCGGAGGGTTCACCTGCTCGTTCACGGTCCTTCCCCTCCCCGTCGGGCCGCACGTCTTCACGGCGACGGCCGGGGCGGCGAACGGGACCGTGACGTTCACGGTGACCCCGAAGCTCTCGCTGCTCCCGACGTTCGGACCCCCGGGGGCCCCGGTCACGATCCGGGGGAGCGGCTACTCCGGCAACAGCTCCGTCCACGTCACCTGGAGCGTGGGGACGGCGTGCACCACGACGACGAACGCGTCGGGGAGCTTCAACTGCACCTACTCGATCCCGCTCGGGACCCCGGGCGGGGCGTACACGTTCACGGGCAACGAGACCGCGACGATCTCGAACAGCACCGCGTTCGTGGTGACGTTCGTCGACGCGACGCCCGTGAGCGGCCCGATCGGGACGGTCGTCACCTTCTCCGCGGGCGGGTTCAACCCGGCGAGCCGGTTCAACCTCACCTGGAGCGGGGGGACGGCCTGCTCGGGGACGACGACCTCGGGCGGGACGTTCACCTGCACGTTCGCGCTCCCCGCGATCCCGGCGGGCTCCTACCTGTTCACCGGCAAGGACGGCAGCGGCATCGTCGCCACCGTCTCGGTCCAGGTCGTCCCCTCCGTGAGCGTCGTCCCGACGTCGGACCCCACGGGCTCGACGGTCACGTTCCATGGGACGGGGTTCGCGGCGAACTCGACGCTCAAGGTGACGGGCCTCAGCACGACCGCCTGCTCGACCGGCACGGACAGCGTCGGGAACTTCACCTGCACGTTCGTCATCCCGCCGGGGACGGCGGCCGGCCCCTACGTCTTCACGGCCACCGACGGCGCGGGCAACCACGCGAACGTCACGCTCACCGTCACTCCGACGCTCACCGCGAGCCCGGTCGGGGGCCCGCCCGGGACCGTCGTGACGTTTGACGGGAGCGGCTTCGCGACGACCTCGCCGATCACGGTCGTCTGGACCGGCGGGAGCGCCTGCAACGCGACGACGAACTCGACGGGGAGCTTCAACTGCACGTACACGATCCCCGCCGGTACCTCGGGCGGGATCTACGTCTTCACCGCGACCGACGGCACGTCCCACTCCGCGAGCGCGCGGTTCACCGTGACGTACGTCGTCGGCTCGCCGCTCAACGGGGTCGGCGGGACGCTGATCGACTTCACCGGCGGCGGGTTCCACGCCTCGAGCACGGTGACGGTCGTCTGGGACGGCGGGACCGTCGCGTGCCACGTGACCGCGACGACCGAGGGGACGTTCAGCTGCAACTACACGATCCCGGTCTCGACGCCGCTCGGCCTCCACACGTTCACGGCGACCGACGCCCTCAACACGAGCGCGACGACGACGTTCGACGTCTTCGGGACCCCCGCGGTCACGCCGCCGACCCCGACCCGCACGGCGGCGGACGTGAACCAGACGGTGTCGTTCTCGACGAACGCCTCGGGCGGCTCGGGGACGTACCCGACGTACACCTGGACCGTCTCCTCCTCGGCGCTCAGCTGCACGATCGCGAACGCCCCGTCGATCTCCTGCGTCGCCGCGTCCCCCGGGAGCGCCACCGTCTCGGTGACCGTCACCGACTCGAACGGCGTCGTCTCGGCGAAGGAGACGTCGGGGACGGTGAAGGTCACGGCCGACCCCGAGGCCTCGCCGATCACGCTCAACCGCACGGCGCTCGACGTGGGGCAGACGGTCGCGATCAACGTGACCGCGCTCGACGGCTCGGGGGTGTACACGACGTACGCCTGGGCCGCCTCCTCCTCGCACCTCGGCTGCGCCTTCGAGAACGCGGACGAGATCGTCTGCGCCCCGAACGCCACGGGCAGCTACTCGGTCAGCGTCGCCATCACCGACTCGAACGGGGTGACGTCGCTCACCGTCGTCTCGGGCTCGATCATCGTCTCCGCCGATCCCACCGTGCAGACCCCGACCGCGAACCACGCGACGATCGACGTGGGCCAGACGGTCTCGTTCTCCGTGACGACGACCCCCGGCTCGGGCGGGCTCGTGATCGTCTGGCAGGGCCTCCCCGCGAACTGCACGGCGTCCGACTCGGCGTTCACCTGCCGGCCGAACGCCCCGCTGCCGAGCGGCGCGATCACCGTGACGGTCACCGACTCCAACGGCTTCACCGTCACCTCCGAGCCCCTCACGTTCATCGTCTACCCGGACCCCACCGTGACGACCCCCGCGCCCGCGAAGGTGAAGCCGTACGACGTCGGCCAGACGGTGACGTTCTCCGTCACCACCCCCTCGACCGGCTCGGGCGGGCTCACCTACGTCTGGACCGGGCTCCCGAAGGGCTGCACCGCCGAGAACGCCTCGTCGATCACCTGCGCGAGCCTCGCGGACGGGAACAGCACGATCTCGGTCAGCGTGGAGGACACGAACAAGGTCGTCGCGACGTCGGGGGTGCTCGCGTTCACGGTCTACTTGGACCCGGTCGTCTCCACGCCGAGCGCGGGCCGCTCGTCGGCGGACGAGGGCCAGTCGCTCACGATCTCGGTCACGGTGACCCAGGGCGCGGGCTCGCCGACGTTCCTCTGGTCGGGGCTCCCCGCGGGGTGCGTCGCGGCGTCGTCGGCGTCGATCAGCTGCCCGAACCTGACGACCCCGGACCCCTACTCGATCATGGTGATGGTCACGGACGCGAGCGGCTTCACCGTCGCGTCGTCGACGCTCGCCTTCACCGTCGACACCGACCCGGCCGTCTCGACGCCGACCGCGAACAAGCCGAGCGTCGACATCAACCAGACGGTGACGTTCTCGGTCGTCGGGACCGGCGGCTCGGGGGGCCTCAAGTACACCTGGACCGGGCTCCCGACCGGCTGCCCGACGGGCACGGGGGCGAGCGTCGCGTGCACGAAGCCGACGACGGCCGGCGCGTTCGTGGTCTCCGTGACGGCGACCGACTCGAACGGCTTCGCGGTGAGCTCGGGCACGCTCTCGTTCTCGGTGTACGCTCCGCCGTCGGTCTCGATCCAGGTCTCGCCGTCCACGTTCCTGCAGGGCAAGCAGGTGACGTTCACGGCGGTCGTCACGGGCGGCGCCCCCGGCGCGCTCGTCTACAACTGGACCGCGCTCCCGCCGGGATGCTCGGCGCCGGACGCGGCGACGTTCAGCTGCCGCCCGAGCGCCTCGGGCACCTACAGCATCACGCTCTCCGTCACCGACGTGAACAAGGGCACGGGGACGGCGGAGTCGTCCCTCAACGTGCAGCCGGCGTTCCTGGGCCTCCCCGCCTCGGAGGGGTACCTCGTCCTCACGGTGGCGATCCTGGCGGCCCTGGCCGTGGTGATCACGCTGGGCGTGATCTACTCGCGCCGCCGCAAGAAGAACCGGGTCCGCGAGCAGCTGTACTGAGCGGGGCCGCGACTCGTCGCGGGGGCCGAAGGGATTTCAGGGCGGCGCGCGTCCTCGCAGCATGGACCCGAGCTTTCCGGGCCCCGAGGAGCCGTCGCCCCCGTACGGCCGGACCCGCCATCCGTACCATCTCCACGAGATGATCCGCTCGCAACCGGGGGCGATCCTCGCGACGATGCGGGACGCCGACCGGGCCGCGGCCGGGATGCCACTGCCGCCTCCCGGTCGGCCCCTCCTGTTCGTGGGGCTGGGGACGTCGTTCCACGCCGCCGTCGCGTCGGCGTGGGCCGCCGGGGTGCTCGGGCGGGACCGATGGGTCCCTCGGGCGGTCGACTCGTTCGACCTGTTCCTCGAGCCGGACCTCCTCCGCCGAGCCGGGGGAGCGCTCGTCTTTTCCTCGTCGGGGGAGACGGCGCTCACCGTCGAAGCCCAGAGGGCGCTGCGAGCGGCGCACGTGCCGCAGCTGCTCGTCAGCGGGACCGCCCGGAGCCGGTCGGCGGAGCTCGCGGACCAGGTCCTCCTCACCCACGATGCCGTCGAGCGGGCCTGGGTGCACACGGTGAGCTACACGACCGCGATCGCGGCCGCCCTCGTCCTCCTCCACCGGTGGGCCGACGCCCCTCCGCTCGACCCCGCGGCGATCGCCTCCGCGGCCGAGGGGGTGGTGGACCGGGAGCCGGAGTGGAGGGGGCTCGCCGGGCCCCTCCGGGACCGACGGACCGTCCTCGTCCTCGGCTCGGGCGCGGCGGCGGCGACCGCTCGGGAGGCGGCCCTCAAGCTGCGCGAGGGGGCGGCCCGGTTCGTGGCCGCGGTCGGCGTCGAGGAGTTCCTGCACGGGGTGCTCCCGTCGGTCGACGCCTCCACCGCGGTGCTCGCGATGACGACCGGCTCGATCGATCGGCGTCGGGCGGAGACCGCCGTCGCCGCCGCGGCTCGGGCCGGCGCGGAGACCGCGCTCTTCGCGCGCCCCGACGTGGCGAGCGGCGCCCCCCCGCACCCGATGCCCGAGGTCCCCCCGGTCGCCTCCCCGCTCACGGACATCGTCCCGTTCCAGTTCCTCGTCTACTGGCTGGCGGTGAACGCCGGACGGAACCCGGACGTGATGGGGTACGACGATCCCAGGATCTTCGCCGCCCGGCGGACGTACGGGATCTGATCGGCCGGGGGGGACCGGTCGGGGCGTCGCCCGGTGGCGTCAAGAGCCTGCCTCGGGCTGCGCCCCCATGGCCCGCGGCCTCGAAGTCGACCTCCACCTCCGACCGGGGCTCGCCAGCGAATCGTTCGTCGCCGAGGCGCTCGGGAACCTCGCCGCGCACGACCTCTCGGTCCGACGGGGGGAGCGACTCGAATGGCAGGTGCTGCGGGTCGAGGGGTCGGGGGCACACCACTTCCGCCTTGTCGTCCGCCACCCGGAGCGGGCGCTCGACGTTGGGATCGGCCACGATCTTCGACGGGCCCTCGACGAGCTGTCCAAGGAGGATCTCCCCCATCTCCGCGTGAGATTCCAGGCCGCCCAGAGGGCCGGCCTCCGGCCCGTTCCCCTCCGTCACGTTCGCGACACGGTCGACCTCTGGCACGACGACTTCTGGAACTGGATCGGCTAGCGGGGCCGGGTTCGCCTCGGACGGAGGGCCAGCCGTCCGGGGCAGGAGGGCGGGGCCGTCTGGCCCGCGGCCCCCTACCCTCGCGAGCGCAGGCTGCCACGGGAATCCCGGCGTGCCGCCCGACGTACCGGCGAGCGACGGAGGACCGGCGCCCGTCCTGTCCTTCGGCGCGGTCCGGGGCCGTCAGGGCGGGGGTGCCGGCGGCGGGGCTTCGGGCGCCGGCCGCCGGACGATCGTCCCGTAGAGGTCGAAGTACGACCACCCTCCGCACGACGGACAGGCCATGTAGCGTCCGGTACCGAGACGGACGGCGGAGAAGGAGACGCCGGGAACCCAGTCGTAGTCGAACTCCGTGCGGCACTTCGGGCAATGCAGATGGGACCGTTCGGCCCAGCCGCGGGTCCCGAATCGTCGGACCCGTCGGAGAACGACCGCGAAGAGGACCACGGCGATGACGGCGAGGATCGACCCGGCCCCGACGACCGCCCAGAAGACGAGCCCCGCCACGATCGGACCCCGCCGGCGAACTCCCGAGGCTACCGGGTGGTGATCGTTCCGGCGACGACGTAGTCGCCGGTCAACGTCGGGATCGTGACATTGAGGGTCACGTTCGCGCTCTCGCCTGGGGCGACCTCGAGGGGGAGCCCAGGGGAAATCGAGTCCAGGAGGGACGGGGCGGCGACGGTGATCGACGACACCTGATGGGAGGAGGCAGCGGAGTTCGTCAGGGCGAGAAGAATCGAGATCTCGTAGCCGGAGGCGACCGCGACCGGGTAGCCGAGGCAGCCCGTGGGGGGGTAGGTTCCGAAGTAGCCCGAGTCCGTGCCGTTGTAGTCGATCGACCAGGCCACCCCGGGACAAGTGAACCGATCGTTCGCGTAGACCCCGGCGAGGATGGCGACGGCGCCGACCAGGACGACCGCGACCACCGTCACGACGAGGACCACCGAGGCGAGATCGTGACGGGCCCGCCCGGGCAGCGGGACGCCGGGGGTCGTCGACGGGACGAGCCGAGCCGTCGCCGATTCGCCGGCGGTCCGTTCCACGGAACCTCGCCGTTCCGCGTGCGGATCGATCACTTCGCGAACCTGGCGAAGAAGCTCTCCGGCACCCACGCCGGGCGTGGGTCGGCCCGGGCGACGCGGAGCGCCAGCTCGGCGAGGATCGTATTGAACTGAGCGGCCGCCTCGAGGTCGACCGGTTGGTCGATGTCGTCCGAAGGGGCATGGTAGCGCTCCGCGTACCACGCCCGGTAGGTTCGCTCCTCGGGCGTGCCCGGGAGGTAGCCGAACCGGAACGCGAGCGCCGGGATCCCCCTCCGGACGAAACTGTACTGGTCGCTGCGGATGAAGTGGTTGTGCTCGGGCTCAAGGTCGGGTTGTACCGTCACGCCCCGAGCCTCGGCCACTGCCCGGACGTCCTCGCCCAGGCTCGACTCGGAGAGTCCCTGGACCTGGAGGTGCGTGAGCGGGTACAGCGGAAGGAACATGTCCATGTTGAGGTCGGCGACGATCGGACCGGAGACGGTCGGGTGGGCGGCGAAGTACTCGGAGCCGAGGAGACCCTTCTCCTCGCCCGTCACCGAGAGGAAGAGGATCGAGCGACGGGGCCGGAGGTCGGAGCTCCCCAGGGAGCGGGCGATCTCGATCAGCGAGGCGTCCCCCGCCGCATCGTCCATCGCACCGCTGTAGATCGGGTCGCCGTGGACCGGTTCGCCGATCCCCACGTGGTCGAGGTGGGCGCTGACCACCACGTACTCTCGCCGGAGATCCGGGTCACTGCCCGGCAGCACCCCGGCGACGTTCTCGGACCGGACCCTCGAGAGAGTCCGAGCGATGCGCGCCCGGACCCTCACGGCGAGCGGGAAGCGCGGGAGCGGACGATCGGCGTGGAGCGCGGCGAGAACCTCCTCGAAGGCATGACCGCTGCCCGCGAAGAGCTTCTCGGCCCGGTCCGTATTGAACAGGACGCCCAACGGAAGGGGCGCGGGCTCGTCGGCCGCGGGGTCGCACAGCTCCATCGTGGGTTGGAGGCGCCCCGCCACCCTTCGCGACCAGGGAAGCTCGACGTGCTTCGGGTTCGGCAGGAAGATCACGCCGACGGCGCCGCGCTTGAGGACGAACCCTCGGCGCTCGCGATCGGACTGATAGTGGCTTGCGATCGGTCCGGAAATCTGGGACGGTCCGCCGCCGACGAGGACCACGACCTTGCCCTGGACGTCCTGGCCCGCGAGATCGTCGTAGCCCAGCTCGGGAACGGTCAGGCCGTGGCCGACGAAGATGGCGTCGGCCTCGAGCTCCTCGGCCGAACCGGCGTGGACGAAGATCGCGGCGTCGACGCCGAGCCGTAGCGGCTCCCCCCGGCCGTCGCGGAGCAGTTCGAGAGAGCATCGGGCCTCCTCGATCCGCGAGACGTTGAGGTCGAGGGGTTGCCGGTAGCCCAGGTCGTTCGTTGGCTCGAGGCCCGCCGACCGGAACTGGTCCGCCATATACTCCGCCGCCTTCTCGTGCCCCGGGCTGCCGGTATCGCGACCCTCGAGCGCGTCGTCGGCCAGGTACCGAACATGGGCCCACCAGCGCAGGACTCCGGTGATCCCATCGACCTCGACCATCGCTTCGGTCCGTCGGCCGCCACGGTCAGCGGGCGCTCGCTACGAGTAGCCGTAACCATCGAGACGACCTCAGAACTTGCCCCCCCCTCGTGAGTGGACCATCGAATTCTATCGGCTCCCATGGCCCCAGGACGTAACCAGTCGATCCGTCAGGTCCGTTCTCGGTGAGTATCTCGCGCACGGGTCGGCAACCGCAGGACCTCAAATCACGTTGGCTCGGCCGCGGACTGCGCTATCGCAACCAAGTTGGTGTCTAAAGGATTAGGCACGATGATCAGAACATCCATGGACGTCCTTGGGCGCTCTCCCTAGTCCCAGGTCCGCTCTCGCTAGTAAACTCTCGCGTGAACGGATTACCGTTCATGAGGCACGTGCGAGGGTGGAAAGGCCCCCCGGCGTGGGAGACTGATCTCACGGTTGCTCTAGGCCGTACAATTCTCAGCGCTCATCAGGTCGAGTCGACCCCAAGGGGGACATAATCGAGGTCTCCAGCACGACGATACGCTCGGCGCAGGCGACAATCCAGAGACAGGACATGCCCATCAGTAGCCAAACTGCGTCCCTGCGCTCACCGAGAGCTCCAGACAAAGCGAGAGGGCCCCGACCGGAGGCCATGACAGAGAGTAGGACTACTGCCGCCATAGTGGCCAAAAGTGCGCATCCTAGAACCAGCGAGTAGGTGGCGAATCCTGTCCACTCGGGGTCCTTTCGTTGGGCCACCCACGTTCCGAGCGGAGCGGCCGATAACGCGAGTAAGCTCACCAAGACAAAGAGTCCGTCGTCATAGCTCAAAATCGAGGGCGAAAAGGGGTCCAACGCAGAGAGGATTGCGGCGGCCCCGGCCACCCCGATGAGGAGAGGTCCAATCCAAACTACCCTATCGTGACTCGAGAGCCCCCAACGCAATCCAGGAGAGAATGCGATCAGCAGCGCGCCGAACATTCCAACGCCGCCGAGGAAGACCGGTTCGCTCCGCGCCGTGAGGAATGGACCAAACCAAAGGAGTTGGTAGAAGCCACTGACGAACCCCTCGGTGAGGCTGCACGCGATGAAGACTACGGCGGCGAGAGCGCCGCAGAGGGCAAGGAAGCGCACGAGTTGGGGCCCCACGGCCAACCTTTACCCTTTAGAACCAACGGCCCGGTGGACATAAGGTTGGTAAGGGGTTCCGAGTCGAGGAGCGGAGAACCTCCC
>JASIEC010000017.1 GCA_030046135.1 Thermoplasmata archaeon
GGCCTCCCCGGCGTCGACCCCTCCGGCCCCGACGTCCGCCCCCCTCATCCGGCTCGAGCGCCCCTTCAACGTCGACGAGTTCGCCTCGATGCTCGGCGAGACGACGATCCGGGTGACCGTTCCCCGGGAGAGCCTCCTCGAGGTCCTCCGCCGGGTCACCGAGTTCATGGGGTTCGGGATCTACGTCTACTCCCTCACGGTCCGCCCCGCCCCGGCCGAGCTCCTGAAGGCGTTCGTCGTCGAGCTGCAGCGGGTCGACTTCGCCCCGGCGAAGAACCTCTGGGTCCCGTTCGAGGAGAAGGGGACCGCGGAGTCCCCGTTCGGGCCGGGCGGCCGCTAGGGCCGCCCTAGCGCTTCGGGGCGAGCGCCCGGCGGGCGAGCAGGATCGCCACCGAGGTGACCCCGACCGCCCAGCCGAGCAGGCCCAGGAGGTAGACGGCGGGCCCGAACGGGTAGTACGACGCCGCCCCCGCGAACAGGTTCTCGCGGAGGACCGTCACCGCGAGGGTGATCGGATTGAACGAGGTCAGGGTCTGGAACCAGTGCGGCATCGTCCCCCACGGGAAGAGGGCCGCCGAGGTGAGCAGGACCGGCAGGTTGATCGTGTTGACGACCGCGAAGTACGTCTGGGGCTGCTCGATCGAGAAGCCGATCGCGAGGAACAGCGAGGCGAACATCACCGAGAGGACCACGATCGCGAGCACGATCTCGCCGGCCCCGACGGCCGTGAGCGGCGCGGTGACGTGGAGCCCGCTCAACCCGGCGTGCCCGAGGGCGATCGAGAGGCCGAGGACGAGGAAGGCGAGCCCGATCGGCTGGATCGATCCGGCGAGGAGGCGGGAGCCGAAGATCGCGGCGGGGGTCGCGGGGGTCGACGAGACCCGCTTCAGGATCCCGAAGAGCCGGTCGAAGATCACGTTCGCCCCGACGAAGAGCGTCGCGGTGACCGCGACGAACCCCGTCATGCCCGCGGCGAAGTAGGAGAAGTAGGTGGGGGCGCCCCGGACGAACGCGATCCCCGTGCTCAGCCGGCCCAGGTTGAACGCCTGGCCGAAGAGGACGAGGTAGAGGATCGGCAGGAGCAGCGACGTGAACACCGCCTGGGGGTTGCGCGCGAGGCGGAGGAGCTCGCGCCGCGTGAGCGCGCCGACCTCCCGGATCATCGGCCCCTCCCGAGCTGGTCCCGGACGCGGGAGAGCACCACCGCCCGATCGGTCGCGCTCATCCCCTCATCCTCCCGGAACTCGCGCCCCGTGAACTCGAGGAACACCTCGTCCAGGCTGGGGCGCTTCACCGCCACGCTCGCGAGTCCGACCCCGGCCCGGACGCACGCCTCCACCAGGGCGGGGACGAGCTTCTCGCCGCTCGGGCACTTGAGCCGGAACCCGCCGTCCTGCCCCGTCACGGAGCTGACCCCGGGAAGCCCCCGAAGGAGGCCCTCGAGGCTCGCGCTCGGCTGCACGGGACGCACGGTGACGATGTCGCCCCCCAGGCGGTCCTTGAGCTCGCTCGGGGTCCCGACGGCGACGATCTTGCCGTGATCGATGATCGCGACCCGCTCGCACATCCCGTCGGCCTCCTCGAGATAGTGGGTCGTCACGAACACCGTCATCCGGTGCTCGCGCCGGAGCTCCTCCACGAACTTCCAGAAGCCGGCCCGCCCCTGCGGGTCGAGCCCGAGCGTCGGCTCGTCGAGGAACAGGATCGACGGAGAGTGGACGATCCCGACCGCGAGCTCGAGGCGCCGCCGCATCCCGCCCGAGTACGTCTTCGCCAGACGGTCGGCCGCCTCCCCGATCTGCATCCGCTCCATCAGCTGCTGGGAGCGGCTCGCGACGTCCGCGCGCGGGACCCCGTAGAGGTTCGCCGCGAGCTCGACGTTCTCCCGGCCGGTGAGGTCCCCGTCCGACGTCATCTCCTGGAAGACGATCCCGATCCGCCGCTTGACCCCGAGCGGGTTCGCTCCGACGTCGAGCCCGTCGACGAACGCCTTGCCGTCCGTCGCCGCGAGGCCCGCGGTGAGCATCGAGACGGTGGTCGTCTTGCCGGCGCCGTTCGGTCCCAGGAAGCCGAACACCTCCCCCGGCTGGACGGTGAACGAGATCCCGTCGACGGCCCGGACCGTCCCGCCGTACGTCTTTCCGAGCCCTTCGGCGACGATCGACCCTGACGCAGGAGCGGCCGACATCGTCCGTCCTACTCCGCGAGGTGGCGGAGGCGATCGACGGTCGAGCGGACGGAGTCCTTCACGGACGGGTCGAACGTCGCGCCCCCGCCCTTCTTCAAGTCCTCGAGGTACGCGACGAGCGAGCGCAGCTCCCGGACGGTCTCCTCGGCCGTCCGCGGCGAGCGGTCTCCGAACGGATGGCCCATCTGGAGCTTCGCGGGGGCGGTGAGCTCGTAGCGCCCGTCCTCGTGACGGCGGAGGACGCCTTCGGCGGCCATCTCCTCGAGCAGCGGGTACACCGACCCCGGCGACGGCCTCCACCAGCCTCGGCTGATGCGCTCCATCGAATCGATGATCTCGGCCCCGGTCTTCGGACCGGAGGCGAGCAAGTGGCAGACGGCGGGACGGAGGCCCCGCCG
>JASIEC010000018.1 GCA_030046135.1 Thermoplasmata archaeon
TCGCCCGGTGCCGCGGCAAGTTCGAGCTCGTACGGCTCTCCGTCTTCGCGACGAACGTTCGCGCGAAGGCGCTCTACGAGCGGCTCGGGTTCCGGACGGTGGGCCGGGTCCCCCGCGCGTACCACCGGGGGACGGAGTACATCGACGAGGAGCTGATGGTCCTCGACCTTCACGACGCGCCCGCGAGGGCTTAAGGAGCCGACCGGCTCCCGCGGGCGATGGCCTCCGCCCCGTCCTGGCGCCGCGAGATCGAGACGGAGCGGGCGATGAAGAACGACTTCATGGCCCGCCACGTCGAGTCGCCGTTCGTCGCGGGCCGGGTCCCGTTCCACGACCTGCTCTACTTCGTGCCCGATCCCAAGTTCCGCGTGACGGCGAAGCTCGAGCGCCGGGACGCCCCGGCCGAGGCGTACCTCCGGACGAACCGGGACAACCAGGCCGTCATGCGCGACCTCGGGGAGCTCACGTTCAAGCTGGGGACGCGCACCCTGCGCTTGCGGGTCTTCCACGCGGGCGAGGGGGTCGGGACCTCCGTCTTCGTCCCGTTCCGGGACCTGACGAGCGGACGCGAGAGCTACGGCGCCGGCCGGTACGTGACGCTCGAGCTCAACGAGGCCGACACCTACGACCTCGACTTCAACCGGGCGTTCAACCCGTACTGCGCGTACACCGACGAGTTCGAGTGCCCGTTCCCGCCCGCCGAGAACGATCTCCCCGTCGCCGTGCGGGCCGGCGAGAAGGTGTGGGCCGCGGAGAACCCGCGGACCCCCTCGAGCGTCGTCCTCGCGCGGACCCCGCGCCGCCGGCGCGCGGCGTCGACGGCGTCCGGCGCTGCCCGGGGCTCCGCCCGGCGCCGCTCGTCTACAGGTGGGGCAGCACGGACGCGACGCCGTTGAGGACGAACTGAACTCCGAGCGCCGCCAGGATCAAGCCGAGGACCCGGGTCATCGCCATCACGCCGACGCGGCCCAGCCCCCGGAGGATCGGGGGACCGAGCTTCAGGATGACGAACGTGAGCGCGGTGACGATCGCGATCGCGACGAACGTGACCCCGATCGCGAGGGGGGAGCCCCCCGAGCTCCCCGCGTCGATCATCACGGTCGAGATCGCCCCCGGCCCCGCGAGGAGCGGGATCCCGAGCGGCACGACGGCGATCTCGTCGCGCCGGTCGATCGCGGCCTCCCGGTCCTCGGGGGTGAGCTTCGTCCGGGTGACCCGGCCCTCGAGCATGTCGAACGCGACCACGAACAGGATGATCCCGCCCGCGATCTCGAACGCCCCGAGCGTGAAGCCGAAGATCTTGAACAGGAACCGGCCGAGGAGCGCGAACAGGAGGAGGACCGTCCCGAGGACGATCGACGCCCGCTCGACGATCACCCGACGGTCCGCGTCATCGAACCCTTCCGTCAGCGCCACGAAGAACGGCAGCACGCCGACCGGGTCGACGATCGCGAACACCGTCACGATCACGGCGCCGTAGAGCGCCCAGTCGCTCACCGTCGGGCCCCTCCGGCCCGAAGGCCGGCTCCGAGGGGGTCAGGGACGCCCGACCCCCGGGCGACCGTCAGATCGACCTCGGGGACCCGAGGGATCCCGGCTCCGCCTCGGCCCGCGGGGCGTGGGGTCGGGGGATCGCCCCCGACGGACGCCGGCGTCCGGTCCCGTGCCTCGAGCGCCGCCGACGGGCGGCGGCCGCCGGCGGTCCCGCCGGGCCGACGCGGCGCGGCGGCCGGGCCTTCCCGAGCTGGCGCCCTCGCAGTCGGAGGACGATCGGTTCCTTCTGGGGGTTCGCGAGCATCAGCACGTAGGGGCCCGCGGTCTTCGGCTGGAAGAGGACCCGGGCCCGCCCCGACAACCGCATCCTTCGGAGGTACGGTCCTCCGCGGGCGCCTATCAGGAGGACGAACGAGCGGCCGGGCCGCGGGTTCTGGATCTCGACATCGATCTCGCAGGCGAGTCGCTCGAGGTCGACCTCGATCCGGACCGTCGCGACCGGGTCGAGCACGAGGAAGCGGGGGAGGCTTGCGAGCGACGGCGCCACGTTCTACTCCATCGTCGCGAGAGGAGAAAAACCCTCACCGAGTCGTACTCCGCGCGACGCACCTTAAATCGGCGTCCCGGCTCGGCAGCGTCCGATGGCAGCGAAGCGCACGGCCCAAGCCGTCTGGGAGAACGATCTCGCGCACGGTCACGGGACGGTCAAGGGGACGAGCGGAGCCCTTCCCGAGGTCGCCGTCTCCTGGGCGAGCCGGACCGAGGCGCCGGGCGGGAAGACGAGCCCCGAGGAGCTCCTCGCCGCCGCGCACGCGTCCTGCTTCTCGATGGCCCTCTCCGCCGGCCTCGGCCGGCTCCAGAAGCCGCCCTCTCGTCTCGCGGTCTCCGCGACGGCGACGTTCGACAAGGTGGGCGACGCCTGGAAGGTGACGACGATGGAGCTCGACGTGGTGGGCCGGGTCCCCGGGATCGCGCCGGCCGACTTCGTCAAGGCGGCCGAGGCCGCCAGCCAGGGGTGCCCGATCTCGGGCGCCCTCAAGGGCAACGTCGCGATCTCGGTCCGCGCGCGCCTCGAGCCGTAGGGCGGCCGTCGCGCCCGCTAGCGGCCGTAGTCGCCAAGGTTCCGCTGGACCTTGCGTCGCGAGCGCGCGGCGCTCGCGGAGGCCTTGGGCGCCGGAGCGGAGGGGGGCGGCTCGCTCTCGGCGGATTCCGAGGCATCGACGACGGGAGGGTCGGACTCCTCGACGGGGCGCCGGCCCCCGACCTCGCGGCCGAGCAGGAACGCCGACTCTTCCGCGGTGAGCTCGAGCTCCTCCGCGAGCTGGAGGGCCAGCGCCTGCTCGGCCTGCGACGGGTCCCGGCCGACCGGGGTCTCCGCAAGACGCTCGAGGAACGGGAGCGCCCACGTTCTCGCGGAGGCGCGCGAGACGTGGACGTGGGAACCTGCCTTCCCGGCGACGCCGTCCCGCAGGCCCCGGGTCGCGCGGCTCCGCCCCATCTCGCCGAGAAACCGAGGGAACGCGGCCTCCCGACCGGCCGGCCCCGGACGGTCGCCTAACGCGAGGCCGACCCCGCCGGTCAGGAGCTCCGACGCGTAGCTCCAGAGGCCGTAGACACGCGCTCGGCGAGCCCGCACGAGGAATCGGTCCGCGACCGCGAGGACCCGCAGGCCCGCTTCACGACGGCCCGCGTCCGGAGCGAACCAGGCGATGTTCTCCTCGACCCACGGGAAGAGGTCGTCCGGCGGGGCGTCGACCCGATCCCGGACCTCCGCCGCGCGGTAGAAGCGAGGGATGGTCAAGGCCTCCTCGACTAGCTCGGCGAGGTCTCCTTCGAGGTCCCGGCCTCCGAGGACCGCGATCTGTCCAGGTCCCGCGGGGAGGGGCGAGACGGCGTCGAGGTCGTTCAGGGCCGCGCGCAGGTCCCCGCGGACCCGGGCGACGATCGCCTCAAGGACCCCGGGCCCGAGGGCGATCTTCTCCGACCGGGCGACCTTCGCGAGATGACCCAGGAGCTCGGCGTCGCGGAGCGGGAGGAACCGGAGGTGCAGGACACCCGTCCGGAAGACCGTCGAGTACTTCGTGAGCGGACGAGGGTCGTTCACGGTGAGAACGACCGGCTGCCGGGTCGAGCGCACGAGCCTCGCGATCGCGGCGAG
>JASIEC010000123.1 GCA_030046135.1 Thermoplasmata archaeon
GGCGGTCACGGCGACCCGGTTCGGCACGGTGGCGTTCGATCCCGACCGCGCGCGGACGAGGAAGAACGCCGTGAGCGCGATCAGCACGACGACGACCGCCTCGACGACCCAGAGCGGGAACGCGATCTCGGAGTACTGGCTGGAGGGAGTGACGTTCCCCGGGGCGGCGGCCGCCAGCAGGCTCGCCGCGCCGCCGACGGCGAGGGCGACCAGCACGAGGACGACGATCCCCGGGGACACTCGGCCGGAGCGATCGCGGCGCACGGCTCCTCCGTACCGATGAGCCCGGGAGCCGCGCATATACCCTTCTCGCCCCGCTAGGTCGAGGACGGCGAGGGCGGTTCGGGCCGCGAGCGATTCTGGGACAGGAAGAAGTAGCTCCGCCGCTCGTGCTCGGTGCGGACCACGGCGAAATCGTCGACCGCGTACCCCAGGTCCGTCGCCAGGCGGAACGCGTCGCGGACCGCGTGCCGCCACCGCCGCAGCGCGGCCGGCTCGTGCTCGCGGACCAGCGCGAGATCGAACGGGATCTCGAGGTGCGCGCTCGGCTGCGTGGGCTCGACCACGGCCGAGGGCACGCGGATGCCGGTCTCCCCCGGCTCGGTCTCGACCAGGCCGGAGGATCGCTCGAACCGCGCGCGATCCTCCGCGGGGCTCGGGAGCTTCCCGGCGACCCGGGCTTCGACCTCCGGGGCTTCGAGCGACCACACGACGCGCATCCGGTCCGTCTCGATCCCCGCGTTCACCGCGTCCGCGATCTGCCCGTAGTAGTGCGGGAGGTAGTGGTCCGGTCGCGCGCCCAGCCGTCGGACGTGCAACCAGGCGGCGCGGCTGGAGAGAGGATCCAGGACCCATCGGATCTCCTTGAGGCCGAGCCCGAGGACCTCGTCGCGTTGCGCGAGCTTGAGCCGGGTGCCCAGCTGATGGTTCTGGTACTCCGGCCGCACCGCCGTGAGGAGGCTGTAGTGGTAGAGCGTCGTACCGTCCCACCCGAGCGTCGAGACGGAGAACCCGGCCAGGTAGATGTCGGCGAACGCGCCAAGCACGAGACCCCCGTTGTCCTGGAGGGCGCGCTGCAGGGGGACCGACGGGGCCAGCCCGACCGTCTCGTCGCCGAAGACCGATCGCTCGACCTCCGCGACCTGACGGAACTCCTCCGGTTTCCCGAGCTTGCGGAACCGGAATCCCTCGATCCGATCGCTGACGCCGGTCCCGCTCACGCAGGTTCGACCGGAGGTGCGTACTTAACCCGGGCGACCCGGCGCGCTCGGCTCAGCGACGGACCCGCAGCTCGGCCCGCTTCTGCTCGTAGCGCGCCTCGTCCTGGGGCGTGAGGTCCCAGAGGATCGTCTCGAGCTCGGGGATGTTCCGCAGGAACTCCGCCTTGCTCTTGGTCACCATCAGGTGCTCGAACTTGTGGCGGGCGACGTAGTACGACCCCACCATGTACGCCCCGACGATGACGATGATCGGCCCGATGACCACGAACAGGAGGTTGTAGTTCGCGCTCGGGGTGTCCGTCACCGAGTTGATCGCGGGGAACGGGCCCGCGCTCGCGAGCGGCGTGAAGTAGCCGACGGCGAGGACCGTGAGCGCGACGCCCACCGCGAGGATGAAGTCGGCGATCCAGGCCCGGTAGGTCCGGAGGCCGTAGCGGAAGCGTCGGCTGAAGGGGGCCTTGGGGCGGGAGGAGGCCATGCCGCCGGCGGGAGGCGGCCCGCCTTATGAAACTGCCTTGGCGGGAGGAGGCGGCTCGCTACGCCGGTGGCTCGCCGGGTCCGCGGTCGGTACGCCCGTACGCGCCCGGGGCCTTCGCGATCGGCAGCGTCCCGCCCGCCGACGGGGCCGGCACGTTCGCCAGGATCGGACGGAGCCGCGCGTAGACCAGGATGCCGCCCAGTAGCGCGACCAGCGCGGCCGCGAACGCGATCGGGAGCCCGCTCCCGCTCAAGCCCGCGAGCGGTCCGAGGCCGAGCAAGAAGAAGCCGACCGCCCCGAACAGCGCCGCCGGGAGCGACCCGCCGCGCCGGCGGCCGTCCGCGGCGGTCGGCGGGAGCCCGACGAGGGCTCCGGCGACCTCGAGGCCCAGGATCGCGATCCCCTGCAGCACGACGAGCGCCACGCCGACGATCTCGATCGACGTGCCGGACAGGTACTGCGCGAGGACCGTGAGACCGAGGATCCCCGCGATCCCGGCCCGGTAGCCGAGCGCGTAGAACGGACGGCTCTCGCTCTGGCCCCAGTATCGGGTCCGGAGGAGCGCCCATTGCGCGACCTCGGTCGCGCCGACGAGAACGACCAGCCAGAGGATCGCGCCGGGCAGCGCCCCCGCGGCCATCGAATCCATGAAGAACAGGAACGGGAGCGCGAGCGGCACGCCGACGAACAGGCCCGCGGTGTACGCGAACACCTCGCGTCGCTCCTCGAAGAGCGTCTCGGGCACCTGGGGCGTGGCGTACCGCCCGATCTCGAGCAGGACGAACCCTCCGGAGATGATCACCCCGAAGACCGCGCCGGCGGTGAGCGCGAGATCGACCATCTACTCGATCCTCCGACCGGAGGCGAGGAACCCGGTGTGCCCGAGCATGTCGAACGCGGGGCGCGTCGCGCCGTCCGCGACGTGCAGGCCCCGCTCGATCACCTCGAGCGCGCGCACCTCATCGAATCCCAGGGACCGGAAGGCGGTCACGACACGCTCGAGCTGGTTGTACGTCGGCGTGTACGTCGCGGCCGCGCCGCCGATCGCGAGCGCCGCCCGGGCCGACGCGAGGACCTCCCACGGCTCGGCGAGGTCCAGGAGGACGCTCCCGACACCCTCGACGTCGAGCCCGTCCTTGGCGACATCGCGCTCCCGGAACTCCACGCGGGAGGCGAGCCCCGCGCGCTCGACGTTCGCCCGGGCGGCCGCGAGGAAGTCCGCCCGGCGGTCGTACGTCGTCACCCGGCCCCCGGGCCCGACCGCGTGGGCGAGGGCGATCGTCAAGGCCCCGCTGCCGGCCCCGGCCTCGGCGACGTGGCTCCCGGGCCCCACGCCCGCGAGGAGGAGGAGGTGCGCCGCGTCCTTCGGGGTGACGATCTGGGCGCCGCGCCGGACCGACCCCAGGAGGTCCCCCAGCGACGGCCGGAGGGCCCGGTACGGGGTCTCGAGCCAGCGGTAGACGCCGCCGGGCGCCTCGCCGATCAATCCTCCGAGGTCGAGGACGCTGCGGTCGCCGACCTTCTGGGGGCCGCGCGCGAGTCGGACGACGATCGCGGGCTCGCCCGCCCGCTTGAGCGCGACGGTCTCCCCCTCCGCCCAGACGTCGCCCACCGACGCTCCCCGGTCCGGGGAGAGGGGTCCGCGTATTACCTTCGCCCGAGAGGGCGAGCCCTCCCGGGAGCGACCGGCCGGGGGCTCGCCGGAGCACGGTCCGGGCGACGCGGCTCAGGGAGACGGACCGCGCCCGCGGCCGAGGTGCACGGCGGAATCAAATAGGCCGGCCTCTAACGCGGACCGGGCCGCGGGCATAGTGTAGTCTGGTTATCACATAGGCTTGCCAAGCCTATAACCCGGGTTCAAATCCCGGTGCCCGCACTCCTTCCTCGGACGGGCCCGGCCGCCGCGACCGGGGCGTCGGTCGGCGCGCGAGGTTTTTTCCGACACGCGGGCTAGGGGGGCCGATGGCTCGACTCCGCCGGGTCGGGGTGGCCGGCCGGCGCTCGTTCGAGTACGTCGCCCAGGGGGGCGGCCGCGCCACCCTCCTCGTCCACCCGGGCGGGCCCGGCCTCACGTACCACTACCTGCGGGGACTCCTCCGCCTCGCCTCCTCGAACCTCCGGGTGATCCTGATCCATCCCCGCGGCGTCGGCCACAGCTGGGCCCCGCGCCGCGCCTCCGAGTACACGGTCCCCCAGCTCGCCGAGGACGTGGAGGCGATCCGACGGGCCCTCCGGATCGAGGAGCTGCACCTGCTCGGGTTCTCGGCCGGCGGCTTCGTGGCCCTCGAGTACGCCCACCGCTACGAACGCCACCTCGCCTCCCTCCTGCTCTGCGCGACCGCCGGGAGCGCGGAGGAGCTCCGGGCCGCGAACCGCCTGATGATCTCGGTCGCGTCACCGGCCCGGCGCGCCCGGCTCCGGGAGCTCACGGCCCGCAAGGCGTTCGATTCGCCGGAGTACCGGGCCCTCGCGGAGGCGATCTCCCGGCCGTTCCAGACCCGCTTCCTCCGGACGGTCCCGCCCGATCTCGCCGCGACCCGTCTCAGCCGGACGGTCTACCGCACGATGTTCACCCGGACCGGGGACGAGTTCGCCGTCGACGGGACGATCGCGCGCTGGGACGGGCGGAGGTACTACTCGAAGATCGAGGTCCCCACGCTCGTCGTCGTGGGCCGCTACGACGCGTTCCTCGAGCCGTCGATCGAGATGAACGAGAGGATCGAGCCGGCGCACCTGCGCGTCCTGCCGCGCTCGAGCCACTACGTGAACCTCGAGCAGCCGAAGGAGTTCCTCGGCGACGTCACCGGCGGCTGAGGGAGCCCCTCCCCTAGCCGTATAGCGTCCCGGCACCTCCTAGGGTCGAGAGCGCGATGGTCGGTCCGTCCCCTCCGGCGAACCCCGGCGCGAGCCCCGCCGCCGTCCGCCTCCGCCTCTCGCCCGAGGCCCGCGAGGCGCTCCGGTCCGCCCTCCACGGCCACGCGCCCGGCTCCGGCGTCCGGATCTGGGTCGAGCGAGGGCTGCACCCTCATGCCCAGATGATGATCGATCGTCCGTCGGCCCGGGACATCCCGTACGACGCCGACGGGATCCCGATGCTCGTCGACGAGGCGAGCCTGAGGTTCCTGCGGGACGCCGAGGTCCGCTACCGCGCCGACGGGAGCCCGCCCGGCTTCGAGGTCGTCGGGCCGTTCCTCCCGGTCCACGCCGGAGCCGCTCCGGCCGACTCCCCGGCCCCCTCGCCCGCGGCGTCGTCGGGCTCGTCGGCCGCGCCGCCCGACGTCGAGGAGAAGGTGCGGGCCGCGCTCCGGAACGTCTACGACCCCGAGATCCCGATGAACATCGTCGACCTCGGCCTGATCTACGGGATCGAGAGGGGGCCGTCGGGGGAGCTCACGATCCGGATGACGATGACGAGCCCCGGATGCCCGGCGGTGGAGGAGCTCGTCCACGAGGTGGAGACGCAGGCCCGGTCCGCCTCCGCCGCCCCGGCCGTCAAGGTCGAGATCGTCTGGGAGCCCCCGTGGGGTCCCGAGCGGATGACCGACTTCGCCCGGCGCCAGTTCGGCTACGCCTAGTCGGCGGGGACTCCGCCGCACCCGCTACCGGAGCGCCGCCCCGCAGGCGTGGCAGCTCCGGCGCCCGGCCGGGTTCGACGCCCCGCACGAGGGACAGATCCCGCTCCCCGAGATCGCGGCGCGGGGCCCCTTCGGAGGGATCCATCGAGCCTGCGCCGCCGAGGCGCTCTCGAGCTCGGTGCGTCGGCGCAGCGCCACCACCGCGAGAGCGAACGCGATCGCGACGAGACCGCCGAGGAGGAGGATGACGCCCGGGGTGAGCCAGGCGAACGCCGAGGGGGGTTTCACGCGGACGAGCTGCGAGGAGGAGGCCATCGCCCCCGCCGCGTCCTCCGCGTCGCAGTGGGCGACGAACTCCCCCGAGCTCGGGTAGATGTGGGTCCCGTCGGAGGTGTCGGAGAGGTTCACGAGAGAGCCCCCGTCGCCGAAGACCCACTCGACGTAGGTGTACGGGAGCGTCCCGCCCGAGGCGGCGCACCGGAACGACACCGGGCTCCCCGACGTGACGGTCGTCGGCCCGACGGAGATCGTGACGACCGGGTCGGAGTTCACCGTCACCGAGACCGTCGAGAGCTGGGTGTCCGAGGCGTCGTCCGTGATCTTGCAGGTGACCACGTAGGCGCCCGCCGACGAGTACGCGACGCTCTCCGAGCCCGCCCCCGCGGCCAGCGTTCCGCCGAGCGCGGTGAAGTTCCACGCGAACGTGTACGGCGACTCCCCGCCCGTCGGGGTGCAGGTGAACAGGTCGGGCTCCCCGGCATCGACGACCGCGCGATCGGCGACCAGCGACTCGACGAGCGGCCCGACCGTCCCCGTCGTCACCACGTTCGACTGGGTGACGAGGAGGGTCGGCGACGCCGTCCCGCAGTCCGCGTCGCAATCCGAGGTGTTGAGGTAGAACGAGTAGTTCGTCCCGGCCGAGAGCCCCGTGACGTTGAAGGCGAGGAGGTCCTCGTTCGTGAACGTGCGGACCGTCGGGGTGCCGGAGCCCTCGCTCTGGACGAGGGAGTACTCGTCGAACGCGAGGAGCCCGCCGTACGTGGCGCCGTTCGTCCAGGAGAGGTTGACGAACGACGACGACTTCTCCGTGACGGTGAGGACGGCGAGCGCCGGCTGGGTGACCTTGAGGACGTTCGAATCCGAGGCGGCGACAAGCAGGGCGGAGGTCACGACCATCCACCAGTACGTTGAGCCCGGCTCGAGCTCCGTCACGGCGACGGCGGTGGTGGCGGCGTTGCTCACGGTCGTCACGGTCGACCAGGGACCCGAGGCGCCGACCTGGGAGTCCTCGACGGCGTAGTTCTCGAACGTGAGCGCCGTCGATTCCGTCCAGCTGAGGCTGATCGCGGACGGCGTGGTCCCCGGGTCCGTGAGGGT
>JASIEC010000001.1 GCA_030046135.1 Thermoplasmata archaeon
CTCGCCTCGTACGGGATGATCCTCCAGGCCCACGGCCGCTCGGGCCGGGTCTTCTCGGCGGCGTTCGTCTTCCTCGCGTTCGGCGAGGCGAGCACACTGCTCGTCCTCGTCGCGGTCGCCGCCCTGAGGGTCCTCACGGGCTCGTTCGAGGAGGTCCCGGTCGTCGCGGGGTCGCTCGCGACGGCGGTCTTCGTGGCCGGGCTCGTCGGCTTCGGGCTCAAGATGGGCGTCGCGCCGTTCCACATGAGCGAGTGGCTGCCGATCGCGCACTCCTCGGCCCCGTCGAACGCCTCGGCCGTGCTGAGCTCCACGCTCACGCTCGCGGGGGCGTACGGGCTCTTCCGGATCCTGAGCCTCCTGCCGGCGCCGCCCTTGTGGTGGGGAGCGGTGGTCCTCGGGATCGGCGCGGTGTCGGTCCTCCTGGGCGCGCTGTTCGCGGCGGTGAGCGAGCACACGAAGGGCCTCCCCGCGTACAGTACGATCGAGAACAACGGCCTCATCCTCGTCGCCCTCGGGATCGCCCTGCTCGCCCGGACCGACGGGCTCCCCGGGCTCTACCTCTTCGCCCTCTTCGCGGCGTTCTACCAGGCGCTCGCGCACGCCGTCGCGAAGACCGCCCTGTTTCTCAGCGCGGGGTACGTCGAGCGCTCGAGCGGCACGTTCGACCTCAACTCGCTCGGGGGTCGAGCGAGGGCGCCGGACGGGAGCGCGTACGCGGGAACGCTCGCCGGTACGCTGAGCCTCGCCGCGGCGCCGCCCCTCGCGGGCTTCGTGAGCGAGTGGATGATCCTCGAGGCGTTGTTCCAGTCGTACCGGTTCACCCCGGAGTGGGTCCAGTTCGAGGGGCTCCTTGCCGGCGCCGCCGTCGCGCTGGCCGCGGGCCTCATCCTCGTCGCGATGGTGAAGTTCCTCGGGTTCTCGATCCTCTGGCGGCCGAGGGCGGCGCCCGCCGGAGCCCGCGCCCCGGGGCTCGGCGGCCCGATCGCGGCCGCCGGGGCGATCGTCGCGGGGATCGGGATCGGGGCCCCCTGGATCCTTCGGTTCCTCGCCCCCGCGGTCTCGGCGTTCTCAGGGGCCCCGGTGGCCGCCCCCATCGGCGGCCTCCTCTCGATCCCGGACGGCTGGTCGATCCTCTCGGGCTCTCCGTTCGGGATCCTCTCCCCGCCGGCGATCCCCCTCGGGCTCGCGGCCGGCGCGCTCGTCGCGGTCGGCTACTACGCCCTCGGTCGCCGTCCAGGTTCGAGGCGGGTCGCCCCGTGGATGGCGGGGACGCCCCCGGGTCGTGACGGGGAGACGTACACGTCGTTCGGCTACAGCACGGGGATCCGGCTGATGATGAGCTCGATCCTCGAGACCCGGGAGGTGCGGACCCGTGCGGGGTCCGTCACGCAGGCGGAGCTCGCCACCCCCGTCTCCTACAGCGTGGACCTTGAGGTCCTCGACGTCTTCAAGGTCGTCTACGACGACCTGATCCGGTTCGGCGAGGCGGTCTCCGCCGCGCTCAAGGCCGCGGTGATGCCCGGACGGCTCGGCCGCTACCTCGCCTACATCCTGGTCGTGACGCTCGTCGTCGTCGTCTACGTCGCCGCGGCCGCGTAGGCGATCCCCGGGCGAGCGGTGGGGGGCCCTACGGGACCACCGCGACCGGTCGACCCGAGCGGGCGAGCACCTCCGCCGAGACCGACCCGAGCAGGAGCCGGCTCGCCCCCCGAAGGCCCCGGGTCCCGACGACGATGAGGTCGGCGTCGACCTCGAGGGCCGCCCCCACGATCACGGCCGCCGCCGGTCCCTCGCGGACCCAGAGGTGAACGCGGCGTCCCGACGGGTCGACCTCCGCCTGGATCGCGCGGAGCCCCCGCTCGATCGCCACGACCTCGGATCCCTGCTCCTCCTCCGTCCTTGGTTCGGCGACCGCGCGGGGCGGGTCGGCCGCGTGGACGATCCAGACCTCGCCCGTCTTCCCTCCGAGGGGACCGAGAGCGAAACGGACCGCACGGGCCGAGGGGTCGGAGCCGTCGTAAGCGACTACAATTCGGACGGGGCGTGCGGGGGGCCCGACGGGACCGGGACTGTCTCCGGGGGGGGCCGATCGTTCCGACGGCATCGCTGCTCTCCTCCAGGGGTCATCGGCAGCGCGCTGCGGTTCCCGACCGTCATGCGACGGCCGGCGGCTGACCCCACAGCCGGAAGCCCCCCATTCCTCACCGGTATTTGGGGGCGCCTTGGGCCGCCGGGGTCCGCCCGAGCGCGTCTCGCCCGACAAACGCTTATGTCCCGGTCGGGTCGAGCGGTCCGGCGATGGGGGACCAGGACCTCTCGACCGAGCTCTCGGGCCAGGGGTACCAGCTGACCGGCCGGCACAGCGCGGTCAAGCTCTGCTACTGGACCCGCGAGTCGCTCGTCCACGGGCGGGACTGCTACAAGGGCCGGTTCTACGGGATCGAGAGCCACCGCTGCCTCCAGATGTCGCCGGCGATCGACTCGTGCAACCTCCACTGCCGGTTCTGCTGGAGGAACCAGGGCTGGGAGAACGACGAGACGATGCCCGAGTACGACGACCCCGAGCTCCTCCTCGACCGGTCGATCGACGCGCAGCGGCGGATCCTCTCGGGGTTCAAGGGAGATCCGGAGGTGGAGCTCGCCCGGTGGGAGGCGTCGCAATCGCCGCGCCACATCGCGATCTCGCTCACCGGCGAGCCGACCCTCTATCCCAAGATGAACCGGTTCCTCGAGCTGTGCCACGAGCGAGGCATCACGACGTTCCTCGTCACGAACGGGACCAATCCGGACGCGCTCCGGGCGATGGACCCCCTCCCCACTCAGCTGTACGTCTCGGTGACCGCTCCGAACCGCGAGGTGTTCCGACGGCTCACGCTGCCGGCGCACGACGATGCCTGGGAGCGGCTGCTCGAGTCGCTCGAGATCGTCCGGGGGCTCCGGACCCGGCGCGTCGTCCGCCACACGCTCGTGCGGGGGTGGAACCTCGGCTGGGTCCGGGAGTACGCCGAGCTCGACTCCCTCGCGCGACCGGATTTCATCGAGCCGAAGGGGTACGTCTACATGGGGAAGTCCCGCCAGCGCCTGGGGCGGGACCACGTCCCCGAGCACTCAGAGATCCGGGAGTTCGCCCACCGTCTCGCCGGCCGGACCGGCTATCTCGTCCTCGACGAATCCCCCGAGTCGAAGGTGCTCCTGCTCGGGCGCGAGGCGTCGGGCCGTTACTTGCCGGGTCGGGCTCCCTCCGACCTCGCCGGGCTCGCGGCGGCGAGCGGGGCTACACCAGTCGCCAGTTGAGGAACTCGACGACGACGGCCGCGCCGATCCCGAGCGCCACGACGAAGTAGGGGTTGATCTTGAGCGACTTCGTCTCCTCCATGTCGTAGTACTGGATGAGACCGGCCGCGCTCGAGAATCCGCGGCGGCTGCTGTCGGGCATCGGCCGAGCTACGGGGGCGGTCCCTGATAACGGTTCTCAGCGGCGCAGCACGAGCCCGCCCGCGTCGACGAGGGCGTCCTCGAGGGTCTCCCGGAACCGGTCGGCCAGGCCGGCGGCGACCGCTCCCGAGCCCGCTCCGACGAGCCGCTCGAGGAACGGGCGCGGCGGGACCGCCCGGATCGTCTTCCCCGACGGGACCCCGGTCGCCCGGGCGAGCTCTTCGAGCGCCGTCTCCCGGTCCCCGAGCGCGTCGACGAGGCCCAAGGAGAGCGCCTTCGCCCCCGTCCAGACCTCCCCGGTCGCGAGCTGCCGGATCTCCTCGACCGGGCGGTGCCGCGCCTCGGCGGTGACGGCGACGAACCCGTCGTACACCTCCTGGGCGACCGCGAGCAGCTTGCCGCGCTCCTCGTCGGTGAGCGGCCGGTAGCCCTGGTAGGCGTCCTTGTGGGCGCCGACGTGGAGGAGATCCACCGAGAGGCCCAGACGCCGTGCGAGGTCCTGGACCGCGATGTGGGGAAAAATGACGCCGATCGATCCGACGAGCGACTCAGGGTAGGCGAAGATCCGTCGGGCTCCGAGCGCGGCGAGGTATGCGCCCGAGGCGCCGACCCCCGCGATCGACGCGAACACCGGCTTCTGCTCGTTGAGCCGCTTCACCGCGAGATAGAGGTCCGTCGAGGCGACGGACTCTCCGCCCCCGCTCGAGATGTCGAGCAGGACGCCGCGGATCCGGGGCCGGGCGCGGAGCTCCTTGAGGAGGGCCAGGTACGGGGCGACCGACCGCTCGCGGAGGGCCCCCCGCACCGGGACGTGCGCCAATCGCTCCCGCATCGCTCGGACGGAGGGGCTCACGCCCGCGTCGGACTTAATCTCCGCCCCGGCGGCCGGGCTCCCGGCGAAGCTCTTGTAGGGGCCCCGGTCCCGCCGGACCGTGCGCGTTCTCGGACGGTCGCGGGGCCCCGTGCTCGCGCTGCTCCTCCTCGCCCCGTCGATCCCTGAGCTCCTCACCGGCTCGACCCCGATCACCCGGCTCGTCACCGACCCGCTCGGGTTCGCCGTCGGCTTCGGGCTCGACATCGGCCTCTACGGCACCGGCGCGCTCCTCATTCGCGAGTTCTCGATCGCCTACCGGCGCGGGTGGGCCTCGATCCTGCTCCTCGGAGCCGCCTACGGGATCGCGGAGGAGGGGTTCGCCGTCCACACGTTCTTCGAGAGGTCCGGCAGCCCCGTCGGCACCTTCGGCTCGTACGGTCACGCCTGGGGGGTCAACTGGCTCTGGGCGCTTGGGCTCACGATCTTCCACGCCACGTACTCGATCGCCCTTCCGATCCTCCTCACGTACCTCTGGTTCCCCGCGTCGAAGGAGGAGCGCTGGCTCGACCGGGGCCTGGTCGTCGTCGTGGCCGTCGTGTATCTCGCCGTGGTCGTCCTCCTCGCCCTCGTCGTGGGGCACGGCCCGTCGCCGGCCGCCCTCGCCTTCTTCCTCGGGGTCGTCGCCGTCCTCCTCTACCTCGCGGCGCGGCTCCCTCGGGAATTCCTCTCCGTTCGAGCGGGCCCGCCGAGGATCGGTCGGCTCGGCCTCGCCTTCGTGGGCTCGCTCGGGTTCGCCGCGTGGTTCGGCGCCCTCCTCCTCTCCAAGATCCCCGGGTTCCCCGCGGCGGCGACCGCCACCGTCCTCGTCGCCGTCGATCTCGCGGCCCTCTCGGTGGTCCTCACCCGGGTCGGGCGCGACGACCTCGAGCGCTCGGAGCTCTCCTTCGCGATCGGCATGTTCGCGATCCTCTTCCTGTTCGACGTCGTGGTGGAGGCCTCGGTCCCGGGGATCCTGCTCGTGAGCGCGGTGTTCGCCTACCTCCTCTACCGCCTCGATCGCAGCATCTCGTCCCGGACCGCAAGCCCGACGGCCCCCGCGCCGCCGGTCGGGCCTCCCCCGGAGCCGCTCCTAGGCGCGGGTGAGTAGACCCCCCCCCGGCGGGGGCGCGGCAGAACGACTCCGAGCGCTGTCGCAATCGATTTCTCGCGGGTGAGGGTTCCACGCCGATGCGGTCCCCCGCCGTAAGCCCCGGGCCCGACCCCCCCCGGGAGGAGCTGGACGACCTCCTCGACGCCTTCGAGCGGTTCAGCTCGGGGCTCGTCCTCCTCGAGGAGGTCCCGATCGATCGCCTCCGCGGGGTCGTGGGGCGGTTCGCCTCCGCCACCGCCCGACACTCGGAGCGCGCGCTCGCGGGCGCCGCCGCGGGCGCGGGGGATCGGGACCGCGGGGGCGCCTCCCGCCGCCTCCGGGGGGAGCACGAGCGGTTCCTCGTCTCGGTCGACGAGCTCCTCGGCCTGCTGGCGGTCGTCGACCACGACGACCACGGGGGCCACCGTCAGGCGCTCGGGCAGTACGGCCGGATCCTGGTCGAGTCCCTCCGCCGACACCGGTCCGAGGAGCGCGCCGTCGTCCCGGGGCCGAGGTCGAGAAACCGTAAAGAGGTCCCCCGCGAGCCCGCGGGCGCACGGTGATGGTCGAGCGGTCCGGCGAGGCGATCTGGGTCGAGAAGCACCGGCCCTCGAGCCTCCGCGAGATGCTCGGCCAGGAGGCGATCGTTCCGCTGCTGCGCTCGTACGCCGAGAAGCGCTCGATGCCCCACCTCCTGTTCGCGGGACCTCCCGGGACCGGCAAAACCACGGCGGCGATCGCTCTCGCGCGAGACCTGTTCGGGGAGGGGTGGAAGATGAGCTTCCTCGAGCTCAACGCGAGCGACGAGCGCGGGATCGACACCGTGCGCACGACGATCAAGCAGTACGCCCGGACCGCTCCGCTCGGCGAGGTCGGGTTCAAGATCCTGTTCCTCGACGAAGCCGACAACCTCACGTCGGAGGCGCAGGCCTCGCTTCGCCGCCTGATGGAGCGGTACTCGGGCTCGTGCCGGTTCATTCTCTCCTGCAACTACTCCTCCCGGATCATCGAGCCGATCCAGTCCCGGTGCGCGGTGTTCCGGTTCCGGGCGTACGGTCCCGAAGCGATCCGAGCCCTGCTGCAGCGGATCGCGGCGGCCGAAGGGGTCACCGTCGCGCCCGAGGCCGTCGAGACGATCGTCGCGGCGAGCGCGGGGGACCTGCGCCGGGCGACGAACCTCCTGCAGCTCGCCGCGACCCACGCCGATCCCGTCACGGCGGAGACGGTGCGGGAGTACGCGACCGTCCCGCTCCGGCGGGAGGTCGAGGGGATGCTGGCGGCCGCCCTCCAGGGGAGGTTCGTCGACGCGCGCACCCGGCTCTACGCGATCTTCACCGAGCGCGGGGCGGCCGGCGAGGAGATCCTCCGGGCGATCCACAGCTACCTGCCCGAAATCGACGACGCGGTCCTCCCGCCCCGCGAGAAGGTCCGCCTCGTGGAGTTCCTCGGAGAGATCGAGTTCCGCCTGGCCCAGGGCGCCTCGGACCGGATCCAGCTCGAAGCCGTCCTGGCGCACCTCGCCGCCGGCGCCGACCGGGGGAGGTAGGCCGACGGCCCGCCAGCGCGACGTCGGGGGGAAGCCTCCCTTCCACCGGAGGGCGATCGTGGTCGGGGAGCTCAAGGTCTCTCCCGCGACGCTCCGGGCGGTCCGCGCGGGCCGGGTGGAGAAGGGCGACCCCCTGGCGACCGCCGAGATCGCGGGGCTCCTCGCGATGAAGCGCACCCCCGAGCTCGTCCCCCACTGCCACGCGGTCGCGCTCACCGCCTCCGCCGTCGAGGTCCGGGCGGGCCGGGGCGCGCTTCGGGTCCGGGCCGAGGCCGAGGCGGTCGATCGCACGGGGGTCGAGATGGAGGCGCTCGTGGGGGCGAGCGTCGCCCTCCTGACGGCCTGGGACATGGTGAAATATCTCGAGAAGGATGCCCGCGGGCTCTACCCGAGGACATCCCTCGGGCCGATCCGGGTCGTGAGGAAGCAGGTGGCGAGGAGGCAGGAGCGCTGACCGTGCCCGACGCCAGTCCTCCGCCCCGTCGGCACCGTCTCGAGGGAGAACGGGCGCTCGGCTTCGGGATCCTCTCGGTCTCGGACACGCACACGGCCGACGACGACCCGTCGGGGGATCTCGCCCGGAGCCTCGTCGAGGCCGCGGGCCACTCGATCGTCCACTACGCGCTCGTCGCGAACTCGATCGCGGACGTGCGGGAGAAGCTCGAGCCGTGGCTCGCGGACCGGGCGGTCCACGCCGCGGTCACGGTGGGCGGAACCGGGGTGAGCTCCCGGGACCTCACCGTCAATGCGCTCGAGACGATGGGCGGACGACGGCTCGACGGCTTCGGCGAGCTCTATCGGTCGGTGAGCTTCGAGGAGGTGGGGCCTCTCGCGATGATGAGCCGCGCCGGCCTCTACCTGCTCGGAGGGAAGCCGGTCTTCGCCCTCCCCGGCAGCGAACGGGCCGTGCGCACCGCGCTCGAGAAGCTGATCCTTCCGGCGTCCGTCCACCTGGTCGAGGAACTCGAGCGATAGCCGCCGGCCGCGGCCTCCGGGATCAGAACAGCGAGGTCTGGTCGACGAGCGGCGGTCCGATCGCGTACGTCGAGAGATAGTACCAGACCGCGACCTGGGAGTGCGAGATGATTTCGATCGTCTCGTTGGCGAGGATGGTCACGTTGCCGCTCCAGGTCCCGACGGTCCCGCCGAACGTCGCCACGATCTTTCCGCCCGAGGAGTTGAGGAAGGCGTACCACCCTCCGACCGCGGGGGCCGAGCACGCCCCCCCACCCAGAAGGGCCGTGTCGCCCACGCCGCACGTCGACGGGACCGCGCTCGAGCGAAGGGTCGCCCCCGTCGTCGAGTTGGTGATCTCGAGCCCGAACTCCCCGGCGGCGAGCCCCGTGCTCGGAGCGAGGTCGAGCACGGAGTAGGCGAACGCTCCCGAATCGACCGTGCCGTACGAGTGGGGCGACACCCCCGTCCCGAGGACGGGGGCGAGCGGAGCGGGGGCCGGGGCGAGCGCCCCCGAGCACGCCGCCGCGGTGGAGCTCGAGTCCGTCAGGATCGCCCCGTCGGCGGCGTTCAGGTAGACGTTGAGCGAGTCCCCGGTCCCCGTCCCGGAGTTGGGCCCCACGCCGCACGTCGTGTAGTCTAAGTGCCAGACGGGCGGCCCCCTCGAGGTGTTCGAGGGGAGGAGCGCGTATTCGGCGCTCGCCTCCGGATGGTCGGTGACAAAGACGCCCGCAACCGACGCCGCGTCCGCCGCGGCGGCGACGCTCGAGAGGTACTTCGTCGCGAGGGTCGAGAACTTCGTGAGCGAGTCCGAGCAGGCCCCCGAGGGGAAGTACCCGAGGTAGTACGCGTGACCGCCGAACTCCGCGATCCACGTCGCCCAGCCGGTGCTGCTCGAATAGTACACGAACAGCCAGCCGTAGAGCAAGCCCGAGGAGTAGTTGCCGGTCTCCGCGGGGATCGTGAGGTTGTGAGCGAGGCCGTCCGTGACCGGACAGCTGACGTTCCCGAAGGAGGCGCCGAAGTCGAAGGAGGAGGTCGAGGAGATGCCGAGGAGCATGACGAGCTC
>JASIEC010000124.1 GCA_030046135.1 Thermoplasmata archaeon
CCGGGATCACGCGGTGGAACGTGAGACCGTTGTAGAACCCCTTCTTGACGAGCGTGGCGAAGTTCCCGGCCGTCTTGGGGGCGCGGTCGCGGTACAGCTCGAGCCGCACGTCGCCGAGGGTGGTCCGGAGCGTCGCGCTGGGATTCGCCATGGTTCGCGAACGGTCCGGGCGTTATAGGAACGACGCCGCCCCCCCCGGCCGGCGGTTCCGTTAAGAGGGCTGCCGAGGCTACGTCGTTCGTCCCGGCCGACCGGGAGCGATTCCGATGAACCGCTCGATGGCGTACGTCGGGATCGCCGTCGTCGCGGCCGGGTTCGCCCTGGTCGCCTTCCCGATCACCGTGCTCGGGCACGAGGTGCTCGATCCCGAGCAGGAGCTCGGTTTCCTCCTCGCCCCGCTCGGCGTCGTCGTGGTGCTGTTCGCCGCGGTCGCGCCCGACCCCCGGGCGTCGACCGTCCGGGGCACCTTCGGGAGCGAGGAGGCCGCGTTCGCCGAGCGTGTGAAGACGCGCCGCGCCGAGCCCGAGGGACCCCGGCCGTACAGCCCGTCGGACCCGATCCGGTGCCGCTTCTGCTCGTCGATCATCGCCTCCGACCTGGCCCAGTGCCCCCGCTGCGCGAGGGCTCGCGCGTGCCGGTCCTGCCGGCGGCCCCTCGGGATCGTCCTCGACCGGCCCACGTGCCCGCGGTGCGCCCGGGCCGAGGGGCTCTGCGAATGCGCGTGGCTCCCCGAGGGGGCCGCGCCGCTCGAGACGGCGACGTACGCCGCCGCGAGCGAGTGAGGGGACGTGGCGGACGAACAGCTTCCCCGCGGGGTCGCGTCGATCGGCTCCGGTCGCGTCGAGGTGCACTTCGACGGATCGTGCCAGACGATCGGCGGTCGGCGCGTCGCGGGGTACGGGTTCACGGTCGAGGGGGCCGGGCTCGACACCGAAGAGCTGGGCCTCGCCGTCCCCCCCGGGCACCCTCGGGCGACCAACAACGTGGCCGAGTACGTGGGCGCGATCTGCGCTCTCGAGTACCTGAGCCGGCTCGGCTTCGCGGGTGAGGTGGCGGTGATCGGGGACAGCGAGCTCGTCATCCGGCAGACGAACGGAGAGTACTCCGTCCGGGCCGAGCATCTCGTCCCGTACGCCGACCGGCTCCGGCAGCTCGCAGGGACGTTCCGTCACGCCGAGTTCCGCTGGGTGCCCCGCGAGGAGAACCGACGCGCCGACGAGCTCTCGAAGCGCGCGATCGAACAGGCCGCCCCCGAGCCGACGCGGCCGGCGGGGTTCCGCGGCCCGCGATCGCGGGGACCCGACTCGTCGGCGGACTAACCCCAGCGCACGGTGTAGACGAGGGTCCGACCCTCGATTGCCGCTCTCGCGCGGGCCGGATCCACGTACGTCGCGAACGCCGCGGCGGCCTCGGGAGAGAGGCGGGGCGCGACCCCGTAGCCTCGAGGGGTGCCGACGCCCAAGCGGGGGGGCACCCGGGGCGGCGCCTCGGGTCCGACCAGCCGGGGAATCTCCCTGCTCATTCGTCCCGGACGGACCCGCCGCCTGCGAGGAAAGGGTACCGGAACGGTCGCGAGGGACCGAGGCACGGGAGGACGGCGAGGAGGGGCGCTGGTCCGGGGGACCGATCGACGCCGACCGGGATCGCAGCCATCAGCCCGACCCCTTCGCGTACGTCCGACACGGACACTCAGAGCGTGTCAGACGGCCGTCGTACATAAACCCCCACCTCGAGTGGAAATCGGGGGGTCTATCGTTCCGGACTGACGGACGGAGCCGGCGGACACGGAGCGGACACCTCGACCGGACTACGCAGAGTCGCAGACCCGTGCCGCGCCGCGGGGAGGGGGCTGCTGGGGGAGGTGGGCGATCCGGTTCGTCGGAGATTGGCGGGACCGCGCGACGGAGTCGTCGGACGTTCCCGTTATGGGACGCGGAGATTCACCTCGCTCCGGAGGGGTGGGCTCCATGCAGTCGACGAGCGATCCGGCGAGGTTCTTCCGCCGGGCCGAGGAGGAGCTCCTCGAGCTGTCGATCGATTCGCAGCGAGCCGACTGGATCTACTCCACGTACATCAACCCCGACACCGAGGAGCTCTCCTCGAGGGCCCTCTCTCGCCTGATGCAGGGGACGATGCGTCTCGCCAAGGAGGCGACCTCGATCCCGGCGTCCCGCCTCGGCCCGGAGGAGAGCCGCAAGGCGCGGCTGCTCCGCGCCTCCCTCCCCCTGCTCGCGCCGTCGGACCCGAAGGAGTCGGAGGAGGTCGCGCGGCTGGTCGCCTCGATGCAGGGCCGCTACGCGAAGGGCAAGTACGCCCCGGCCGGCGCGAAGGAGCCCCTCGATCTCCAGGCCCTCTCGCACATCCTCGAGGAGAGCCGCGACCCGCGTGTGCTCGCCGACGTCTGGATCGGCTGGCACCGCGTGGGGCGCGAGATGCGTCCCGAGTTCGAGCGATACGTCGACCTCGCGAACCGGGGGGCTCGGGAGGTGGGCTTCGCGGACACCGGCGCGATGTGGCGCTCGCGCTACGACATGGAGCCGGACGCGTTCGCGCGGGAGGTCGACCGCCTGTGGGCCCAGGTTCGACCGTTCTACGAGTCCCTGCA
>JASIEC010000019.1 GCA_030046135.1 Thermoplasmata archaeon
CTGACCGGGAGCCCGAAGGCCGGGGCCCGTCCCGAGGTGCTGTTCTCGACGCTCTCCCGGGAATCCCGGGTGTACCCGTTCCTCTTCGTCGTCGGGGAGGGGCGGTGGCTCCTCGGGGCCCTCGGAAGCTCGTCGCCGCCGGCCGCCGAGCAGCCGGCCCGTCGTCCTGTCCTGCCGACCCTCCGGGAGTACCTCGAGGGGATCGAGCTCGTCCAGGAGGTCGCGTCGGCGGTCTCGACGCCGCTCGACCATCGGTACGATCGACTGCTGCCCTCGCCGTCGTCCCACGACTCGCCCCGACGTGGCGGTTGACCGGGAGGCCGGGGGTCGCCCGGGGCGGGACGGCCGCCGCGCCCCTCACCTCGACTCGGCGGCTCGGTAGAGATAGACCCTGCGCGCCGAGCCCGGCAGGCGGACGGAACGCCGCTCCACCCGACCGCTCTCGAGGAGCCGGCCCAGGCCGCGCGCCAGGGCGCTGCGGGGGACTCCGATCTCCTCTGCGAGGGTCCTCTCACTGACCCCCGTCGGCAACGCGCCGGGCGATGCCGTCAGGGGCTCGCGGCGCTCGCTGAGGAGGGCCAGGATGCGGGTCCGGAGCGAGACTCGCGAGCTCGGGGCCACCCCGGTCTCCGGGACGAGGAGGAGGTGGTCCGGGAGACGAGAGATCTCCGCGGTGGCGACACCTCGCCAGCGCTCGCGGATCGCCGGCGGACCGGTGTAGGGGAGGAGTGCGAATCGGCGTCGCCAGCGGGCCTCGAGGGAGGGGAGCCCCTGCCGCCGCGCCCACTCCGCGAACGAGTAGGCGACCTCGAGATGGTCCCACGGGATCCCAAATTTCCGCGCGCACGCCCACGCCCGCTCGAGGGAGTGGCGTGCTCCCCGACGGTCCCCTGCGATCTCGAGGATCCGGCTCCGGCTGCACCAGTACTCCACGCCCCAGGCGGGCGATTCCCGATCCCGGCGCTGCGGAGGCGGGAGCAGGCGCAGCGCGGCCTCGGGATCTCCTCCGACCGCGCGAACGAGGGCCCGGCCGGTCGCCACCAGGCGCGGGAGGTACGAGTGGTGGAACCCGGGGAGCCTCGCGTCGGCCTCCTCGAACGCGACGTGGGCAGCGGCCCAGTCTCCCTCGACCGTGTGACACCAGCCTCGGCTGTGCGCCACGAGGAGGAGGTGGGGCTTCGACTCGAATCGGGCGAGGATCTCCTCGGCGGCAAGGTAGTGGGCCCGCGACCGTTCGATGAGCCTCAGCTGGAACTCAACCCCCGCGACGAGCTGGAGGGCCCAGGCGATGTCCAGCGGCCGGCGATGACGGCGGGCGTGCGTGAGCGAGGTGTGCGCGAACCGCAGCGCGGCCACGGCGTCGCCGCGCTGCAAGGCGACGTCCGCCTGAATGCCGATAGTCACCTCGCGGAGGCGTCGGTAGTCGGCGGACCGATGCCGGCCGATCCGCTGAATCTCCCGGAGCACCCGGACGCAGTCGGACGGTCGATCGGACCGGAGGAGCAGCAGCGCCTCCACGATGCGCAGCCGCATACGCTCGAAGTCGTGCCGGCCGTCTTCGAGCCGGGCGATGGTACGAAGGATCCTCCGCCGCTGCGCCTCGGCGTGCCGAGCTGACCAGCCCTGGAGTCCCTCGAGGTACTCCACCATCCTCCGGGCCTCGGCGGGCGCCGCCCGGCCCGCGGCCCGAAGGTCCTGTCGCAAGCGGGCCAGCTCGCGCGACGCCTCGGCGGTGCTCCGAGTGACGAGCCGCTCGAGCCCCCAGCAACGCGCGAGCCACGCCGTGTCGGCGGGGATCGGGAGGCGGGCGAGACCGTCCAGCGCGCGCTCGAGGACGTCCCACTCGAGCATCGTCCGCAGACGCCGGACGACGGCGACCTGCAGGGCGATCCTGCGATCCAGGTACGCTCGGGACGGGTGCGGAGGGAGGGGCACCTCGCTCAGGAGATCGACCGCCGAGCGGTAGGCGCCGCGTTCGGCCGCCTCGCCGGCCGCAATCTCGAGCACGCGGAGCGCTCCCAGGTGGTCGCCGACGGCGGTCCGGAGCCGGATCTCCGTCGCTCGGTCCGAGGGCCGGTGCCTCGACCACCATGAGATCAGGCGGACGAGCGTCCGCCGGTCCGGCCCGGGACTGTGTTCCAGGACGACCGAGGGGAGGAGCTCGTGGTCGAACGAGTACCTCCGGCCCGACGCGTCCGCGCCGCGGATGGGCCAGCCAAACCGGGCGTACGGGGCGAGCCGACGCAGGACCGCGGCCTCGGGCAGGCCCGCCGCGACGGCCAGGGAGTCGACGTCAAACTCATGCCCGAGGTATGCCGCGAGGTGGAGGAGTCGACGGTCGTCGCGAGGGAGCTCTCGATAGCGATCGAGGATCGCGTGCGAGACCACCGTGGGAATCGCGGGCCCCCGTGGCCCCTGCCCACGCCTCGTCGCGGGGCTCGTCGGTCGCTCCGCCCTTGGACCGGGGGTGGCGGGGAGCGCGGCGACGGTCTCTACGAGGTAGTACGGTGTCCCGCCGATCGATCTCAGGATCTGGGCGAGACCGGAACGTCGCCGGGCAACGTCGACCGGCTCCCCGAGCAGCAGGGCTGCGAGCCGAAGTCGATCCTCCTCCAGAAGGGGGGGGAGCTCGAGATGTCGCAGGAGCCCTGAGCGAGCCGCATCGCCGAGCTCGACGCCGAGGCGGCTCCCCTCCCAGGAGGTGGGGCCGGTCCGCGCCGCGGCAATGACGACCCACCGGTGAAGATGGACGCGGGACAGGAGCAGGCGGAAGCCCCGGAGCGACTCGGCGTCCGACCACTGGAGGTCGTCGAGGAGGAGAAGCAGCGGTCGCTCGGCCGAGCTCGACTCCCACTCTCGGAGGAGATCGAGAAGGAGGCTATCGACGGGCTCGTGACGACCCGAACGGTCGGGCGCTCGGTCGCTCCCTTCCCCCATGTTCGCTCCCGGGCGGAGACCGCTCCGCGCGTCGGAGCGTGCGCGCGGCAGGTTCGCGGAGGTTTGACTCAGGACGAACAACGGCTCGGTCGACTCGGCGATCCCGGTCCCCCATCGGACGTCGAACCCCCTGCGGAGAGCCAGGGTCCGGATCTCTCGAAGAAGTCTCGACTTGCCCATGCCCGCGGGCCCGGTGGTGATCCAGCAGGACCCCTGCCCCTGCAACGCCTGACGAAGGGCGTCGTCGAGCCAGCGCAGCTCGCGCTCTCGCCCCACGCAGGGCAGCGTGGCCGCGGCCCAAACTCTCGGCGGAGCCTCGCTCGAGACCCGCGGGTGGCCCGACGTCCGTCGGCCAACGTCCCGAGGGCTTCCGGCACCCGGGACCACGGCGGCGGCGAGCTCGGTCGGCTCCAAGAGGCACCTCCTCGAGCGGGACCCCGCACAGGTGCGCGGGGGACTTATCGTTGCATCCTCGCTCGCCCGGCCGCGCCGATGTGCCAGCCCTCGGGGTGCCTGAATCAGAGGAGCGCAACGCACCTCCGCGGGATCTCGAGGCGGAGCGGTCGGGCGCGCAGGAGGAACCGATGAGTGCGTGGAAAACCGCCGTTCGAATCGCGATTGTCGTGGTGCTGGTGGTCGGGGTCCTTGGCTACGGCCCGGGCGATGCGAAAGCCATGCTCGCGTGCTGCCCGGGGGGTGGCGGCGGAGGCGGGGGAGGCGGTGGAGGGTCGAACGAGCTCGTGATCTACGTTTACATCACGCCCGCCGACGGGATGATTGAGCTCTCGGGAGGGGGAGCCCCCGTAACGTACGTTCAGGACGGCTCTTACGCCGTGGTCTCTCCGAACACCAGCTACAACGTCCAAGCGATCCCGAGCCAGGGGTACCAATTCACATCGTGGTCCGGCTACCAGCTGACGTTCGGCTCGAAGTCGGATGTCAACACGACGATCAAGTCCGCCAAGACGTGGGCGGATCTCAATCTGACGCTCGCTCCGGGGGGATACTTCAACGTCACCGTGCACGTCAAGCCGGCCGACGGCGAGGTCCTGATCTACGGGCCGGGTGCCAACGCCACTCCCTACACGAACGGGCAGGTGGCCGACCTGTGGTCGGCCGATTCGTACTCGGCGCAGGCCGTGCCGGGCACGAACTACACCTTCAGCAAGTGGGGGAGCGACAACGTGGTCCTTCAGTCGAAGACGACGGGCCTGACGAACTTCACAAGCTCGAACCCCGCGAAGACCGTGAAGGGCGCCCTCAATCTCACCCTCGTCGCCTCGCCGTGGTACGTGGTTCGGTTCTACGCCGCCGGCCTTCCGGGGACGATCGCCCTGTGGGACCCGCTCGCGAACACGACGCAGACCTTCACCAACGACTCCGTCGGCTACATGCCGGCGTCGCTGCCGATGTTGATGACCGCGGAGCTCTCGCCCGGGTGGAATTTCGACCAGTGGTACGCCCCCGCCGAGTCGATCGCCCAACCGTTCTCCCAGAGCACGTCGATCACCTTCGACGGATCGGGCAGCGTCGCCCTCATCGCGTCGCCCAACACCACCTCGCCGACGTTCAACTGGTCCGGCTACTCCGTGAACTACTCAGAACCCCTTGAGTCCGTGACGGGGTCGTTCACGGTACCCTGGCTCGCCCCGAACGCGAGCTATCCGTCCGACGAAGGGTACATCGCGGACGAGGCGCTCGAAGGCCTCGCCATCGGCGGGCAGGGGCCCGGTCAGGCGGTGGTCGAGGCGGGCGTTGGAGAGTACCTACTCACCTCCAACACGACGGTGGTGCCGTTCATCTTCGCCGACGAGCTCGTGAATCTGAGCTGGGGCAGCGGACAGGACTCGCCCGTCTACTCGTTCGTCCAGTGCTTCTACCCGAACTGGTTCTTCAACGAGATCGAGGAGTCGAATGCCCCCGTCCCTCCAGGGTGCGGGATCACTCCGGAGTACGGCCAGGTGCCATACTTCGGCCCCGAACCTTCTCCCGGCCAGACGGTGAGTGTCAACGTCTCCTTCACCGAAGTGAACGACTTCCCCGAGATGACGTTCGTGGTGGACTGGCCGAACAACGGGATCCGGACGACGAACCTGGGCGGGGGCGGCGGGAACTCCGAGTACTGGAGGAACCCGGTCCCCTCGGGCGAAGCGACCTGGTTCGTCCAGTTCGCGCCCAACCCGTGGTCGTACAGCTGCTACACGTCGGGCTACGACTTCAGCTCGGCCTGCGTCGCCCCGCCCCTGGTGTTGTCCGCCGCCGACTTCTCGGGCGAGTCGGTCGGGTACCCCGTCGGGTCCACCTGGACGACCGACTTGCACCTGGAAGGCGGCGCCGTGACCCAGGACGTCGGCGCGTTCCAGCCGTACTATGACGACCAGAATGTCTCCACGTTCGTGCCGACTCCCCTCAACACGACCACCGGTTCGTTCGGGGTTCCTGCCGACGCCCCGCTGGCATGCGCCTACTGTCTCTCCGGCACCAGTACGACCTACACACCGCAGAGCTCCGGGGCCTACTCGATCAACTACACGGAAACGAGCACCTCGAAGTACAGCCTCGCCGCCTCGGAGGGCTACATCAACGGGCCCGACGTGTATCCGAACGGGACTGTCGAGGCCCGTACCAACTCCGGCGCCGACGGGTTGGGGGCGGGAGAGATCTGGACCCAGCAAGGGTACGGCTGGGGCGGCGTCACCGTCTCCGCGACCGGCTACTACCTGCTGTCGTTCCAGTGGACCGTGGCCTACCTCCTCTACGCTACCACGGAGATCTGCGTCGAGCCGGTCGACTTCTTCCCCTTCATCATCCCTCGAGGCTCGGATTGGGCGTCGGGCTACGTTGACGCGATCGCACGGATCAACCAGTCGACACCGGACTTGGTCACCCTCGCGTCCTCGACGGCCTCCGTCGGCTCCGCGTGGTCTACCTGCATGGCGGGCCAGGATGCGATCGGCTCGGCAAGTGTCTCGTTCGCCTTCACGGTGCACATGGAGGCCGGTCAGATCTACAACATGCAGACGTACCTCTCCTCGGACGCCCTGGCCGGTGCGTCGGGTCTCGTCTCTGCCGACATGGTCACGGCCATGACAGGGTTCTTGACGAGCGCGGCGTTGACTCCGATCTACATCCCGCCGGCCTAGCCGGCGGGCCAGAGTGCACCGAAGGAACTCGCGGTCACGGGGTCACCGGAGGGACCTCTCAGGTCCGAGGTCTCGCTCCCCCCGTCGATCCAGTGCCCGCCACGGCGCGGGCCGGAGGGCTCACGGGGTGTGCCCCCACGTCGGGGAAGGCAGCCTCGAGGAGGCCCGGCGATCGAACCGACGTCGGCAAGGCCCGGTCCCCCGACGAGTTGATTATCCCGCATGCCGCCCTTTTGCACGGGGCGCGTAGCCTAGTCTGGATAGGGCACCGGGTTCCTAACCCGGCGGTCGAGGGTTCAAATCCCTCCGCGCCCGCTCGTCCCGTGGGCCCGTGACGACGGTTACTTGGGTGGGGGGTGGGGGGGGCCCCATCGCCCCGCCTGCCTGGAGAGCTGCGGCATTCGTAGCCGCACTCAGGCAAAAGGGTCGAGACTT
>JASIEC010000020.1 GCA_030046135.1 Thermoplasmata archaeon
AGTCCTGGGTGATCGGGGGCGCCCCGGTCTTCGGCTTCGGGGTCCGGCGGCGCGCCGGCTTCTTCGCGCCCGCGTCGGCCTCCGGAGGCGAGGGTCCGGCGCTCGTCTCGGACGCGCCGCTCGCGGCGGACTCCGGGGGCTCCGGGCCCTTCGCGGGAGTCGGCGGGGCGGGCATCGGCGGGGCCGCGGCCGGCGCGGAGGGGGCCGATGCCGCGCCGGGTCCCGGGGGGGCGACCGGCGCCGGGGCGAGAGGAGCCGCGGGACTGGTCGGCGGCGCGCCCGGCTTGGGGGCGGCCGGAGCGGGCCGCGGAGGGATCGGCACGAACTCGCCCGGCTTCCACGTGTGCGGTTGACGGAGGATCGTCGGGTCCTTGAGGAACAGATCCGCGTGCCCGCACCCCCGGCAGACCCGCGTCCCGAGCGAGAGCTCTCCTCCGGCCCGGAGGGAGAGGTTCCCCCGCCCGATCGTGCCCGTTCGCAGATTGTTGACCCAGACGAACTCCGCTCCGCCGCAGTTGGAGCACACGGGAGACACCGATGTCACCTACGCCGGGTAGAAACGGGCCACGGGATAAAGCCCCCGAGGGAGTTCGGCCCGGGCCGGAACCCCCTTGTAGCCTCGGCGAGGTCCCCTCCGGGAGGCGGGCTGGGATGTTCGGATCGATCACGGTCGCGATCGACGGCTCCGAGACCGCGGCGGAGGCGCTCTCGGTCGCAATCGGGCTCGCGCGCGAGCACGGGAGCGAGCTCACGATCGTCGCCGTGGCCCCGTTCGCCCCCGTGTTCGTGACACCGAACGAGCCGTTTGTCGCCCCCGCGATCCCGGCGAGCCCCGCGCCGAAGTACCGGGAGCTCGTGGATGCCGCGGTTCGGGACGCTCGAGCGCAGGGGGTCGAGAAGGTGAGCGGGGTCTCGTCCGAGGGGGTGGTGGTCGACGAGATCCTCGCCCAGATCACGAACCACCCGACGGAGCTCCTCGTCGTCGGCTCCCGTGGGCTCTCCTCCGCCCAGAGATTCCTGATGGGAAGCGTCTCGACGGCGCTCGTGACCCGGGCACCGTGCCCGGTCCTCGTGATCCGCCCGCGGCCTACGAAGCCGGCGGGGTGACGAGCAGCCGGGTCGGGACCGGCAGCTTGTGGGAGGCCTTCTTCAGGGCCTCCTTCGCGACCTCGAGGTGCGCCTCGGTCGTGTACACCGTGAGGAGCTCCGAGCCGATCGACGCGCGGACGGCGTGGCCCACGGCCTTGCCGAACGCCCGGCGCATCCCGTCCGAGATACGGTCCGCGCCCGCCCCCATCGCCATCTTGTGCTCTCGCAGGATCTGGTGCGGGTAGCGGCGGACCTTGAGGTGGAACTCGTTCGGCGCGCCCCGCTCGAGGATCCGGACGGCCTTGATCCGGGCCGCCTCCAGCGCGATGTCGCGGACCTGAGCGGCCTCCTCGCCCGTCAACGTGAGGCTCCAGGGAAACTCGGCGGTGAGGTTCCCGGTGTCGAACTGGGTGATGCGGCAGGTGGGAACGCCGCCCATGTACTCACGCCGGGTGTACACCTGGCCCTCGATCTTCCGGTACATCCGGGCCGGCTTGCGGGTCATGGGGCGCGGGCGAGACCCCCCTCCCTTCTAAACAGTTTCTCCCCGAGAGGACGCCGGCGAGCCCACCACCGCCGACCCGGGGCCGGGCGGGAAGGGTCGTGCGGGCCGAGGAGGCGGGCGCCGCGCGCGGCCGTGAACAGCGTCAGGAAGGGAACTCCCGACGCGCGCAGCCACTCCGTGCCGCGGCGCCATCCCCGCTCGCTCGTCGCCAGCGTGAAGAAGCTCTCCCCGAACATCGCCTGGGCCGCGGGGAGCCCGCGCCGTCGGAGCTCGTGGAGCGCCGAGCGCAGGGCGGGGGAGGCGAAGCGAACGCGATCGGTGAATCGTTGGCTCACCGTCGAGAACTCCTCGACGGAGAGCCGTCCGCTTGCTGGGACGAGCCCGGCGGCGGCCCGACGGATCCGAGCCAGCCGCCGGGGATCTCCGAGGATCCCCGGCGTGGCGAGCGCAGGACCGACCACGCCGATCACGAGTCGGACCCGGCCCCGTCGGTGCACGACCTCTCCGAACGGTGGGACCCCGGCGCGCCGTCTCACCTCGAGGCCGCCGCCGAAGATCGCCGCGACGCCGCCGAGACCGCCGCCTCCGAAGAGGTCGGCGAGGTGGGCGGTCTCGATCGCCCTCCGCTCGCTCCGGCCGAGGACGCTCGCCGAGGCGAGCGCGGTGGCGACGGCGCCGGCGGCGCTCGTGCCGAACCCCTCGCCGACCGGGAGGTCGTGGGCGAGCTCGACGCGCAGGGTCCCGACGGACGCACCGAGGAGCCGGCGCGCGACGTCCTCCGAGATCGAGAGCGGGTGCGAGAGATCGCTCCGCACCTCGAGCCGGGGCCGTCGCCCGGGGGTCCACGTCGCCGACGCGGTTACGCCTCGGTCGAGGACGAGTCCCGCCCCTCGAGAGCCCCGCGCCCGCGGGTCGCGGGCGTCCGTGTCGGGGAGGAAGACGCCCGTGACGTGGCCGGGGGCGAACGCTCGTGCGCGCCGGGTTCCGGCTCCGGGCACCGTCGGCCCCGGGGGTCCGCGGACGTTTAGTACTTATAAGCGGCCTCGCCTAGTAGGGTGGGCGTCGGGCGTGGGAGGATCCGCGGACCGTCGATGAGCGACTCGGAGGCCCCCGCCTCACCGACCCACGAGACGTTCGACCGGGTCAACTTCCTCGAGCTGCGGAACACCCAGCTCGCCGAGGCGATCAAGCGCGTCGAGAGCGAACGCCACTACATGGAGGCGGAGATCCTCCGCCTGCAGCGCGAGGTGAAGCGGCTCAAGACCGAGCTCGACCGCCTGCGCTATCCCCCGCTCATCGTCGGGAGCGTGCGGGACGTGCTCACCGACGGGCGCGTCGTCGTGAAGTCGTCGACGGGCCCCGATTTCGTCGTCAACGCTGCCGAGACGGTGGAGCACGGGAAGATCACCGTCGGGAGCCGCGTGGCGCTCAACAAGCAGACCCTCGCCGTGATGGGCGTTCTCCCGGCCTCGCTCGACCCGCTCGTGACCGCGAGCGAGATCGTCGACAAGCCGACCGTCACCTACCAGGACATCGGGGGGCTCACCGACCAGATCCGCGAGATCCGCGAGGCGGTCGAGTACCCGCTCCTGCGCGCGGAGCTGTACAAGAAGGTCGGGGTCGATCCGCCGAAGGGGGTCCTCCTCATCGGCTCCCCGGGCACGGGCAAGACCCTCATCGCGAAGGCGGTCGCGCACCACACGAACGCGACGTTCGTCCGCCTCGTGGGGAGCGAGCTCGTCCAGAAGTACATCGGCGAGGGGGCCCGGCTCGTCCGCGAGCTGTTCCAGCTCGCCCGGGAGAAGTCCCCGACGATCATCTTCATCGACGAAGTGGACTCGATCGGCGCGAAGCGTCTCGAGGTCGCGACGAGCGGCGACCGCGAGGTCCAGCGGACGCTGATGCAGCTCCTCGCCGAGATGGATGGGTTCGAGCCGCTGTCGAACGTGAAGATCATCGCGGCGACGAACCGGCCCGACATCCTGGACGACGCGCTCCTCCGGCCCGGCCGGTTCGACCGGATCATCGAGGTCCCGGTCCCCTCGTTCGGGGGACGGGTGGAGATCCTCAAGATCCACACCCGGGGGATGGCCCTCCGCGAGCCGATCGACTTCGACAGCCTCGCCTCCCGCTGCGGGGAGGCGACCGGCGCCGACATCCGGGCGATCTGCACCGAGGCCGGGATGTGGGCGATCCGCGAGGAGCGAGAGAGCGTCACCATGGCGGACTTCGAGCGCGCGATCGAGAAGGTCGTGGGCGAGGAAGAACTCCGGAAGGAGTCCGTCACGATGTTCGCCTAAGGCGATTCCCCTCCCTGGCCCGCGAGGGGCCGACGGGGTCACGCGGGGGCCAGCGACGCGATCGCGACCCGCCCCACGATCCTGGGCCCGCTCGTCGCGGAGAGGTCGAAGACGTACGCCGAGGTGCCGGTCCTCGCCGCCACCGGCCGGTCGGGGAGCAGCCCGATCGTTCCGCCGTCGAGCGTGTCCACCCCGGCGGGCACGACCTGGAGACCCACCGCGAGGTGGAGCTGGGAGCCCGCACCCGCGTCCCCGCGGTAGTACCGGCACCGCGTGAGCGTCCCCTCGATCCGACGGGCCGCGACAAAGCTCCCCTCGGGGGCGAGCACCTGCCCGCGCTCGATCTCGTCGACGTCGACGCCCTTCAGCGCGACCCCGACCCTCTCCCCGCACGTCGCCTCGGGACGGTCGATGTCGTGCACCTGGATCGAGCGGACCTCGACGGTCTTCGGCCCCGGCCAGAGCCGGAGCTTGTCGTGGGCTCGGAGGGTGCCCCGGCGTACGAGGCCGAGCGCGACGGGGCCGACCCCTTTCACGGGGAACGCATGGTCGATCGGGACCTCCACGGGACCGTCGACGACCCGGGCGTCGAGCCCGTCCAGGAGCGCGCGGAGCTTGAGGGGGTCGAGCGGGAGGCGCGGGGCGGTCTCGAGGCGCGTTCCCTTGAGAACCCTCGCGACGTCCCCCTCCCCGACCGCGGGCCCGACGACGACCGTCGCCGGGACGTCCGTGAGGTCGACGACGGCGATCGCCTCGGCGATGGCACGGGTCAGCTCAGGCACGACGACGAGCGCCGCGTCCGCCATCGCGAGGGCGACCGCGAGCGGGGCGACCTTCTCAGGGAATTGGGTCGGCTCGACGAGGGTGACCGCCCTCTCCCCGTGAACGTCGTGGTAGAGCGTGAGGTCCGAGACCGTCCCCTTCTTGCCGAGCTCCCCGCCGACCGAGGGGGAGCCGACGACCGCGACCGTGAGCGCCGAGCCCATCCCTATCGCCCCTTCCCCCCGGCGCCACGGGAGAGGACGATCTCCCCGCCCTTCGAATCGACGGTGACCGCGCTACCGTCGGGGATCTCCCCCGCGAGCAGCTTCGCCGTGAGCGGGTCGACGACCAGTCGCTGGATCGTCCGCTTGAGCGGGCGGGCGCCGAAGTCGGGGTCGAACCCGCGCGCGGCGAGCAGCGCCCGGGCGGCGTCGGTCGCCTTGAGCGAGATCCGGCGCTCGCGGAGGCGGGCCTCGACCTGGGCCAGCTGGAGGCCCACGATCTCCGCGATCTCGTGCTCGGTGAGCGGGTGGAAGAGCACGATCTCGTCGACGCGGTTCAGGAACTCCGGCCGGAAGTGCGCGCGGAGGGCGGCGTCGACCTTGCGCCGCCGCTCCTCCTCGTCGGGGGTTCCCTGGATCGCCTCGGTGCCGAGGTTCGAGGTGAGGATCACGAGGGTGTTGCGGAAGTCCACCGTCCGGCCCTGGCCGTCGGTCAGGCGCCCGTCGTCCATCAGCTGGAGCAGGACGTTGACGACATCGGGATGCGCCTTCTCGACCTCGTCGAACAGGACGACGGTGTACGGGTGGGTGCGGACCGCCTCGGTGAGCTGGCCCCCCTCCTCGTAGCCGACGTAGCCGGGGGGCGCCCCCACGAGGCGCGCCACGGTGTGCTTCTCCATGTACTCGCTCATGTCGATCCTAACGAACGCCCGCTCCGAGTGGAACAGGAGGG
>JASIEC010000125.1 GCA_030046135.1 Thermoplasmata archaeon
GCTCGGGCTCGTCCGCATCGTCTCGCGGTTCCCCCGGACCGTGGCGTACGCGGCCCGGAGCGCCCACGTCCACGCGGTCGCCGGCTACGCGCACGAGCTCGCGGACCGATTCAACCGGTTCTACCACGCGGTGCCGGTCCTCTCGTCCGGACCGGAGCGCGCGAGTCGGATCGCCCTCGTCGCGGCGGTTCGGACGACGCTCGCCAACGCCCTCGGGCTTCTCGCCGTGGAACCGCTCGACACGATGTGAGGCAGGACCGCGGCGCCGGGTCCGGGCCGAGGAGTCCTGCGCGGCCTCCCCCGAGGAAAAGTCCAAATACGATGCCCCGGTCGAATCGCGGAGGTCACTATGGCATCGATCCGAGACGACTTCGGGACGTTCATTCGCAAGGGCAATCTCATCCAGCTGGCGGTCGCGTTCGTCATGGGCGCCGCCTTCTCGGCGCTCGTCACCGCGCTCGTCGCCGACATCTTCACGCCGCTCATTGGCGTCGCGGGCCACTTCAACTTCTCGGCGTGGGTGTACACGATCCGGGGGAGCGAGTTCCAGCAGGGAGCGTTCCTCAACTCGCTGATCTCGTTCGTGACGATCGCGGTCGTCGTCTTCTTCGCGATCGCGCTCCCGTACCAGCGCTACGAGGACCGCAAGGCGGCGAAGGCGCCCAAGCCCGCCGCGACGACGCGGGAGTGCCCGGAGTGCCTCTCGCAGATCCCGCTCAAGGCGAAGCGCTGCTCGTTCTGCACGTCCCCCGTCACGCCCGCCGCGTAGGACCCCCGGGGATCGCGGGGTCCGGCATCCCCGCGGCCCGGAACCCCCGGGCCCGGATGCGGCACGAGGCGCACCGGCCGCACGGGACCCGTCCTCCGGCGTAGCAGCTCCACGTCAACGCCCACGGGACCCCGAGCCGCGTCCCGAGCCGGACGATCTCGGCCTTGGACAGGCGAAGTAGGGGCGCGCGGATCCGGATCGCGCCCCGGCCGAGGACGCCGGCCCGCGTCGCGAGCCGCGCCGTCCGCTCGAACGACCGGAGGAACTCGCCCCGGCAGTCCGGATACCCGGCGTAGTCCACCGCGTTGGCGCCCAAGTAGATCGACCCGAGCCGGTGGCTCTCCGCGTAGCCGAGGGCGATCGAGAGGAGGATCGTATTCCGCGCCGGGACGTACGTCGACGGGATCGAGCCGGCCCGGGGTTCTCGGCTCGGCAGCCGCCGTCCGCGCCGGGTCAACGCCGAGTCGAGCAAGGGCCCCAGCGGAAGGTCGAGGACCACGTGCCGGGCCACGCCGTAACGTCGGGCGAGCTCGCGAGCGGCCCGGAGCTCGCGGACGTGCCGCTGACCGTACCCGACCGTGAGGGCGTGGACCGGGGGGGCCCCTCGGGAGGCGACCGCGAGGCACGTCGCGGAGTCGAGCCCCCCCGAGAGGAGGACGACCGAGCCCCGAGCCGAGCCGGACCCGCTCATCCCCGCCCCACCGCAGCGAGCGTGACGGCGAAGGCGATCGCGACCGCGGAGAGCATGCCGAGGAAGTTCGTGCCTCCTTTCGTGAGATAGCCCCGGTTCTCGAGGATCTCGCCGAGCAGCGAGTCGACCTGGCACCCGAGGAACCCTGCCGCCGTGACGGTGGCCAGAAAGACCCCTACGGGCACGATCGTGGCGCGGAACGCGACGAAGAACCCCCAGCCGACGACCGCGGTCCCTCCGGCGCCGGCGAACGCGAACAGCTCCCCGACGGCGGAGACGCCGCCGTTCGTCCCGCTCTCGACACGCTTCAGGGTGAGCAGGCTCCTCGCCTCTCCCGAGAGGACCCCGAATTCGCTCGCGAGGGTGTCGGAGACCCCGAACGCGAGGGCCCCCGCGTACGCGACCGCCGCCCAAGCGGAGGGAATCGACCGGAACCCTGCGCCGGCGGCCAGGGCGACCGGCAGGACGATGTGCGCGACGACGTTGGAGACCCCTCGCTCGCCCGCCGAGCCCTCCTGGACGTGGCGCCGGCGCTTTTCCGCAAAGCGGTAGCGAGTGGCCACCGAGCTCGTGACGACGAACAGGACGAGCAGGAGCAGGTAGGGAAACCCGGCCAGGACGACAATCGCGCTGCCGAAGGCGGCGGCGACGACCCCCGCCGACCCGGTGAGCGCCCCGGCCGAGATGGCCGCAGCGGCAAGCGCGGCGGTGAGCGCGACGCCCACCGCCCCCCAGAACAGATCGAGCACCACGGCCGTTTTCGGGCCGAGGGCCGAGTGGGTTTAACGACTTCGAGCTTCGAGCCGAGGACGGCTCAGCCCCGCGCGAGGACGCGGAGCACCGCAGCCTCGAACGTCTCTGCCCGGAGGTCCGGGACGAGGCCCGCGGCCGCAAGCTCCGCGTCCACCTCGGCCTCGTGGCCGCGCGAGCGGACAAGAGCGGTGAGGAGCCCCAGGCGCTGCCCCGCGCCGATGTCGGCGGCGCGATCCCCGACGATCGAGCTCGAGGCCAGGTCAAGCCCGAGCTCGCTCCGGGCGCGCTCGAACAGGCCGGTCTCGGGCTTTCGGCACGAGCAGCGAGCGGTGGGCTCGTGGGGGCAGTAGTAGAACGCGTCGACCCGCGAGCCGTACGGACCGAGCATCTCGTTCAATCGGGCGTGGATCCTCTCGACATCGCTCGTCGTATAGAACCCCCGCTCGACCCCCGACTGGTTCGTGACGCAGACGACAAGCTCGCCGTGGGCTCGGGCGAGAGCGAGCGCCGTACCGACCCCTTGGAACAGCTCGAGGCGCTCGGCGTCCTTGAGGTAGTGAAGGTCCGGTCCCAACGTTCCGTCGCGGTCGACGAACAGGGCGCGACGGAGCTTCGGGGCGTGCGCCGGGGGGACTCCTTCGCTGTCCACGGAGGGTCGTCGTTCTCGACCCGGCAGATAAAGGCAGGGGCGAGGGTGAGGCGGTGGAGGGGAGCGGGATGCGCGGGGCAAGGGGGGCCGAAGCGTGGGCAGGGCTCGGGGCTGCGCTCGACGCAGCTCTCGAACCGTGGCGCCGCGGAGCCTCGCCCCTCGCGCTCCTCTTCTCGGGGGGTCTGGATTCGGGCCTTCTCGCCTGGGAGCTCCGGCAGCGCCCGGGCGTTTCGCTGGTCACGATCGGACTCCGCGGATCCCACGACCTCGTTGCAGCTCGCCGTTCGGCGACGCACCTCGCGATGCCCTGGGCGGGGACCGTGGTCGACGACCAGGAATTGGAGCGGCTCCTCTCCACGCTCGCCCCGGAGCTCGATCGGGTGGAACCCTCCCGTACCCCGATCTTCCTCGCACTCGCAGCGGCCGTCGCCGCCTCACCGCCGGGGCCAATCCTCTGCGGCCAAGGGGTGGACGAGCTGTTCCTCGGGTACCGCCACTTCGAGGGGCTCGACGCGCGCTCGGCTCGAGCCCGGGCGCACGAAGACCTCGATCGCCTCCAGCGCGAGGACTGGCCCCGGAGCGTGAGGATCGCCCAACGGCTGCGACGCGAGGTCCACGCTCCGTTCCTCGATCCCGGGTTCGTCGGCGCGGCGACGGCTGTTCCGATCGAGCTTCGCCTGCCGCGACCGGAACCCAAATCGTATCTCCGCGACTGGTCCGAGTCCCGGGGGGTCCCGGCCGAGATCGCCCGCCGGCCGAAGAAGGCCCTCCAGTACGGGAGCGGAGTCGAGCGCTGGCTGCGCGCCCGACGTCGAGGCGGGGGCTAGCGGACGATCGTGCCGGCCCGGCCCTCGAGCGCACGCGGGAGGGACGGGATGTCCGTGATCACGAATCGACGACCCCCCCGCCGGAGGAAGTCGAGGCCGGCCGCCACTTTCGGCCCCATGCTCCCTTCGCCGAACTCCCCCCGCCGTAGGTACTCCTCGAGCTCCGCCCGAGGAACCTCGCGGAGCCACCGCTCGCCCGGTCGGCCGAACGCCACGGCCGCTCCGGGAACGTCCGTCACAACGACCAGCGTCGAGAGCCCGAGCTCGCGCGCGACCAGGGCTGCGGCGAGGTCCTTGTCCACGACCGCCTCGACCCCCCGGAACTCGCCCCCGGCTCGACGCACGACGGGGATCCCGCCCCCTCCCGAGACGACGAGGATCCACCGCGTGCCCCCCCGCCCTCGAAGCAGCCGACGAACCGCGGGCCCCTCGAGCCACCGGACCGGCCGAGGGGACGGCACGAGCCGCCGCCAACCTCCCCGCGCGGCGTCGTGCACCATCTCCCACCCCTGCTGCTTCCGGAGGAGTCGGGCCTCGACCTCGCTGTAGAACCGGCCCACCGGTTTCGTCGGCCGGCGGAACGCGGGATCGGTGGTCCGGACCTCGGTCCGGCTGATCACGACGAGGACCGAGCGATCGACACGGGCCCGGCGCAAGGCCGGAGTGAGCTCGCTCTGGAGGAGGTACCCGATCTGACCCTGGGTCTCCGCGCCGAGGACATCCATCGGGAGCGGAGGGACCTCCCGGGCGGCGAGCTCGTTCTGCCGGAGCAGCGCCCCGACCTGAGGGCCGT
>JASIEC010000126.1 GCA_030046135.1 Thermoplasmata archaeon
CGCCAAGCGAGCGTCGAGGGGATCGATCTCGAGGCCCGGACGGTCCGGACCGACGGAGGGGCCCTTCCGTACCGCTTCCTGGTCATCGGCCTCGGCAGCGTGGCGGCGTACTACGGGGTCCCCGGCGCTCCCGAGTTCACGCACCAGGTGTACCGACTGTCGGGGGCCCGGCGCCTCGCCGAGGCGCTCCGGGGCATCGAGGCGCGCTCGCCCCAGCTCCCGGGGGAACGACGGCCGAGGGTCGTGGTTGTCGGAGGAGGATCGACGGGGACGGAGCTCGCGGCCGAGATCGCGACGACCGATTGGGAGACGGTCACCGGGGTCCCCGCCCGTCCCCCGGACGTCTTCCTCGTCGTGGGGGCGCTCCCGTTCCTCGCGGGGTTCCCGCCTCCGCTCATCGGCCACGCCCGCGATCTCCTCCGGAAGGCCGGGGTCGCGGTGATCCCCGGTGTGAACGTCGCGCGGGTGGAGGAGGGCCGGGTTCTCCTTGAGGACGGCACGGTCCTCGCGTGCGACGCCTCGGTCTGGTGCGCGGGGCTCGAGGCCCCTCCCGTGGTGCGGTCCCTGCCCGTCCCCCGGACGAAGGCGGGACGGCTCCAGGTTCTCCCCACCCTCGAGGTCCCCGACCGACCCGGGGTCTTCGCCCTCGGGGACACGGCCGAGGTTCGGGATCCCCGGACGGGCCTGGTCGCTCCGTCGACCGCGCAGGCGGCGCTCGCGGAGGCCAAGGCGGTGGCTCGCAACGTGGTCGCCCAGGCCCGCGGGGAGCCGCTCGCCCCGTTCACCTACCGGGAGAAGGGGGTCGCGCTCGCCCTCGGCCTCGGGCAGGGCGCAGCGACGGTCCGTCGCCTGACGGTCTGGGGCAGCCCCGCGGCGCTCCTCAAGCGGGCCGTCCAGCGGGAGTACGCACGGGCGGTCGAGCGCGGGGAGCCGTCGCGCGTCCTCTGATCGGAGAAGGAGCTATCGGAGCCGCCCCTCTCCCCGGCCCGGCATGAAGGCCCTCGTCCTGGTCGGCGGGCTCGGGACCCGGCTGAGGCCGGTGACGTACTCCGTCCCGAAGCAGCTGATCCCGATCGCGGGGAAGCCGATGCTCTACCACGTGTTCGATCTCCTCCCGCCGAGCGTCGAGGAGGTCGTCCTCGCCGCCGGCTACCGGGCGGAGCTCGTCGAGCGGTACGTGCGGGACCATCCTCCTCGGATCCGCGTCCGCGCGGTCCGGGAGGCGGCGCCGCTCGGGACGGGGGGCGGGATGAAGAACGCGGGGGGCGGGCTGAGCGACCCGTTCTTCCTGCTCAACTCGGACGTCGTCGCGTCGGCCGACCTCGCCGCGATGGAACGCGCCCAGAGGCGCTCGGGCGGGATCGGCACGATGGCGCTCACCGAGGTCGAGGACACCCGGCCGTTCGGGGTCGCCGCCCTCGCTCCCGACGATCGGATCACCGCGTTCGTCGAGAAGCCCGAGCCGAAGGACGCGCCGTCGCACTGGATCAACGCGGGCCTCGCGGTCTGGCGCCGCGAGGTCCTCGACCGGATCCCGTCGGGCCGACCGGTGAGCTTCGAGAGGGAGATCGTCCCGGGCCTCCTCGCCGGGGGCGTCTATGGCCACCGGCTCTCCGGCTACTGGGACGACGCCGGGACCCCCGAGCGCCTCCTGCACGCCCAGCGGCTGCTGTTCGATGATGGGCGGGGCGCCGATCCCCGCCTCCCGTCGGGGTCTTCCGGGCAGGGCCCCGTCGCCGCCATGGAAGGAGCGTCCGCCGCCGGCGCGACGTTCGGAGGGTACGTGACCCTCGGTCCCCGGGTCCAGGTGGGGACGGGAGCCCGGGTGACGAACTCGGTCCTCATGGACGAGGTCCTCGTCGGGGCCGGGGCGACCGTGGAGGGATCGGTGCTCGGTCCGCGCGTGCGAGTGCCGGCCGGAACGAGCGTCCGAAACGCGGTGCTGGCGGCCGACGGCGAAGCCCCGGCGCCCTAGAACGCGGGTCCCGTCACGACGACCTTGAGGGCGTCGTCGGGCCGGCCCGCGAGCGCGAACGCCTCCCCGATCCGCTCGAGCGGGATCGCGTGGGAGACGAGGCTCGCGAGGGCGAGCGTCTTGCCAACGAGGAGCCGGTGGAGCTCGCGGAGATCCGGCTCGGTCGTGGCGTACGTCGGGACGACCCGAACGCCCCGAAGGTAGAGCTGCTGGAGGTCGACGTCGAGCCGCGAGCCGGGCGCCGGCAGGCCCATCAGGTTGAGGGTCCCGCCACGGCGCAGCAGCTCGACACCGGTCCGGGCCGCCGTCGGATCCCCGGTCGCCACGACCGCCACGTCGACCCCGACGCCCTGGGTCGCCCGGTCGACGGCCCGTCGGAGGCCGCCGTCCTCGCGGGGGTCGAGGGTTTCGTCAACCCCGCCCCCGCGGGCGGCGTCGCGTCGCCTCGATGAGAGATCGGTCCCTCCGATCCACGACGCTCCGAGGGCCCGCGCGACCCGGGCGTAGAGCAGTCCGATCGGACCCAGCCCGAGGATGACGTACGAGGCGCCGTCCGGGGGCGCCACCCGGCGGAGCGCGGTGAGGGCGCAGCCGGCCGGTTCGAGCAGGGCGCCGCTCCCCCACTCCACGGCAGGATCGAGCGGGAGCACGGCGCCCCGGGCCACGTTCGCGGCCGGGACTCGGAACACCTCGGCGAACCCTCCCGGGTCGAGGTTGGAGCGCGAGTACTCGGGGCAGAACGTGAGGTCGCCGCGAGCGCAGACGGGGCAGGCGTAGCACGGCACGTGATGGTGGACGAAGACGCGGTCTCCCTCCGCGAGACCGACGACGCCCGCGCCGACCCGGGCGACGCGGCCGACCGGCTCATGCCCCAGGATCCCCGCGGTGCGGTAGTTCCCCCGGAGCTTCTCGAGGTCGGTCCCGCAGACCCCGCAGGCGGCGAGGCGAACCGTGATCTCGCCGGTCCCGGGGACGGGCTCGGGGACGTCGGCGAGGACGACCGCGCCGGAGGGAGCGAGGCGGCCGAACCTCATGCCGCCGCGCGGGCCGCCCGGATCGCCGCGTCGACGATCTCGACGGCCTCGTCGATCTCCTCGCGTCGAACGATGAGCGGCGGGATGTAGCGGAGCGACGACTTGCCGCACGGCAGGAGGATCAGGCCCCGCGCCAGCGCCTCCGAGAGGACCCGGTCGCGGAAGTCGGCGGCCGGCTCCTTCGACGAGCGGTCCCGGACGAACTCGGTCGCGACCATGAGGCCGAGGCCCCGCACGTCCCCGATCTCCTCGTGGTGCGCCTGGAGCTCCCGGAGCCGGGCGAGGAGGTGCGTCCCCTGCGTCCGGGCGTTGTCCAGCAGGCGCTCCTTCTCGATCACGTCGATCGTGGCGAGCGCCGCCGCGACGGCGGCGACGTTCCCCCCGAACGTGTTGGAGTGGGAGCCGTGGGTCGTGAAGTCGAGCTCGGACGGGAACGTCACCGCGCCGAGCGGGAACCCCCCTCCGAGGGCCTTCGCCGACGTGACGACGTCGGGGACGACCCCGTGGTGCTCGATCCCCCACCACGCGCCGGTCCGGCCCATCCCCGCCTGGACCTCGTCATCGAGGAAGAGGATCTTGTGCTCGTCGAGGATCCCCTTCAGCGTCGACGTCCACCGCGGCGGCGGGACGACGTACCCGCCCTCCCCCAGGACGGGCTCGGCGAGGAACGCGGCGACGTCGTCCGGCGGGATCGACGTCGTGAAGTAGAGCTCCTTGAGGATCTTCGCGCAGTACAGGTCGCAGCTCGGGTACTCGAGCTTGTACGGGCACCGGTAGCAGTACGGGGCCGGGATGTGGTGCCCGCCGCCGACGAACGGGGAGTATCGGGCCCGCTGCACGGTCTTCGAGGACGTGAGCGAGAGCGCCCCCATCGTCCGCCCGTGGAACCCTCCGAGGAGGCCGACCACGATCGGGCGCTGCCGGTTCCACCGCGCGATCTTGAGCGCGGCCTCGACGCTCTCCGTCCCGCTGTTCGTGAAGAACACCTTCTTCGGGAACGAGCCGGGGGTGATCTTCGTGAGCCGCTCGGCGAGGACGGTCTGGTTCTCGTAGTAGAAGTCGGTCCCGGCGAAGTGCGTCAGACGGCCGACCTGCTCCCGGACCGCCCGGACCACGTCGGGATGGGAGTAGCCGACCGCCTGGACCCCCACCCCCGAGGCGAAGTCCAGGAGCCGGTTCCCGTCGACGTCGGTGATCCAGACCCCCTCGCCCGACGCCGCGACGACCGGGGAGGTCTTCGTGCTGGTCATGAGGAACCGCCCGTCGCGCTCCACGACGCGCTGGGCGTTCGGGCCCGGGATGGGGGTGCGGAGCCGGACCCCTCGCGTCGGAGGCGAGATTCCGGGCGTCGGAGAGACCGGGGGAGGAGTGCTCTGGCTCATGGGCCACCGACCCGACGAGGGCCGCGAGGGTGTTTAGCCTTCCGCCGCGGCGCGCGCTCGAGCGGGCCTGTCGAACGACTCCTTTTTGAGCCGACAGCTCGGGTCGGACGGCGTCATGGGCTCTCGACCGGAGCGACCGGCTCCCCGCGTCTCCGAGGAGTTCCGGGAGGTCGTCCCGGCCCGCGCGGTGCTGACCGAGCTCGCCCGCGGGTTCCTCCTCGAGCGGGATCACGATCCGTCGCGCGCGCTGAGATTCGCCGCGACGTTCCTCCAGGAGCACGCCGGGGGGCCCCGCGCGCCCGCGGGTCCGACTCCGGCGCCGCTCAGTCCCGGTCGCCGGCAGTTCGGCCGGATCCCGCACGGGGCGGTCGAGAGGCCGTCCGCTCCGCCGCGCGGATAGGCTCCCGGCGCCGGCGGGCCGCGTCCCGCACCGCCAGATAGGCGGCGAGGTCGCGGGCGAACGTCCGACGCGTGAGGCAGAGCCGGATCCCTCCCGGGTCCCCGAAGAACCCGCCGGGGCAGACGAGGACGGACGCGTCGAGACAACGCCGGGCGAGCGCCTCGCTCCCGAGCGGGAGCGCCCGGTCGAAGTGAACGGGCCCGACCGGCGGGCGTGCCCCCGGGATCGCCGTCCCGAGCGCCCGACGGTTCGCGTCGAGGATCCGGGCGACCGCGGCGGCGATTCGCCTCCGGTGACGCAGGCAGTCCAGGGCCGCGGCCACCGAGGCCGGGGCGATCTCGTCGGCGACGACGCCGTGGTACCGGGCGAACCGCGCGGTCTCCTCCTCCGGGGCCACGACGAACCCGACGCGGAGGTCATCCCCGGCGTAGAACTTCGTGAACGTGCCGGTCGCCCACAGTCCGGACCGGGACCTCGCCGCCACGGAGGGGACCGGTCCGAACTCGCGGAACGTCTCGTCGACCAGGAGATGCCGGGCCCCCTCGGCCCACTCGAACAGTCGGTCGGGCGACCAGAGGTCTCCCTCAGGGTTGCGGGGCCGGGAGACGATCGCGAGCGCGGCCGGGCGGCCCCGGTCGTCGAGGCGGAACCCGAGCTCGGCCGCCATGCCGAAGAGAGGGGGATACTCCGGAAACCGGACCCGGCAGACGGGGGGCTCGCCGGCCGAACGAGCCCGGACGTACGCGGCGACCCAGGCATTCCCTTCGGAGGCGCCGTGGGTGAGGAAGATCCGCCCGGGGTCCACGTCGACCGAGCGGGCGAGCTCTGCCCGCAGCGCCTCGGGGTCTCCCGGCTCGCGGGGGATCGGAGGCCGCGGGATCGACCCTCGCATCCCGCTCGACGCGAGATTGTGCCGGCACCCCTCGTGCCCGTCGATCCAAGCCCGGAGAGGGAACGTCACGGAGGAGCCCCACGCGGGACCGGAGTATGGCTTCCTCGCCTAGAGGCCGACCACGACGCACGCGATCAGGATCCCGATCGTGAGCGCGGCGAGCGGGAGGGCGTACCGCGCGAAGGTGGTGAGCGAGATCGTCACCCCTTCCTTGCGCGCGAGCTCCACCACGATGAGGTTGCTCGCGGCGCCGAGGAGCGTGATGTTGCCGGCGAGAGTGCTCGCCGAGGCGAGGGTGATCCAGGCCACCGGGGTCCCGGGCCCGTACCCCAGCCGGGCGAGGAGGGGCAGCTGGAGCGCGACCCAGGGGACGTTGCTGACGAGCTGGGGCCCGGCCGAGGACGTCGCCGCGATCGCGAGGAGGCCCGGGATCGGCCGCCCGGGGCCGGGGATCGGGAGCAAAGAGGTGACCGCACCGATCACTCCGCCGTCGAGCGCGCCCGCGACGACGACGAACAACCCCCCGAAGAGGAGCAGGATCTCCCAGTCGACCGCGCGGACGAGGGCGGCCCGGCCCGGGGCGAGGAGCAGGAGCACCACGGCGCCGGCGAGGGCCAGCTCCCACGCCGGCACGACCGGGCCGTGGACCGCCGCGGCCGTGAGATCGAGGGTCAGGAGGACGAGCATCGTTCCGGGGAAGATCGCGAGGACGGGGCTGCGGACGAGCCGGTCCGACCATCCCCCGGACGGGAGGAGCGGGGGCGCCGCCGCCCGGAGGGCGGCGAACTCCTCCGGTCTCGGGGGCATCCGGAGGCCGAAGACTCTCCGGACGTACCACACCCCCACGGCGAGATCGATCCCGATCGGGAGGAGGAGGTAGCGCAGGAACGTGACGACCGGGGATCGGATCCCCGAGTCGACCGAGACGAGCAGGTTTTGGGGGTTCCCGAACGGCGTGAGGGCGCTCCCGATCGTGACGGCGAACGCGACGGTCAGCAGCAGAGGGAGCGGCGGGACCCGGGACCGGCGCGCGATCGAGACGATGGCGGGGACCCCGATCACGACGAGCGCGTCGTTGAGCACGAAAGCCGAGGCGAGGCCGAAGCCGAGGAAGAGGAGAGAGGGCAGGTCCTGCGGGGACCGGGCGTGCCCCGACAGCCACCGGGCGAGGTGGTCGAGGGCACCGGCCCGCTCGAGAGCGGCCGCGAAGAGGAACAGCGCGAAGAGAAAGGCGAGCACGGGGAGCGAGCCCGAGAGGGCTGTTTCCGCCGGCCCGAGCGGCAGCACCCCGCTGACGACCGTCACGAGCGCCCCGGCAACGAAGATCGTCGGCACGCCCGGTCCCCGGCCCGAGAGCTGACGGGTGACGACCGCTCCGAAGACTCCAACGAGGATCGCCGCGGCGACCGGATTCGTGTCCGCACCCTGGTCGGCGCGACGCGGAAGGAGTATACGGCCCTCGTGGGGGCGGATCGCCCGTCGTTCCTCCGATCGAGAGGAGGGTTCAAGCGGGGTCCCCGCCGAGGGGTCCGCGATGGCGAGCCGGGGCCCCTCGGTCGAGGTCGGGCCGAACGGGAGGATCCTCTCGCTTTCGGTCGCTTGGTTCTCCGACGGCGCCCGCCGGAGGGCTGCCGCCCGGCGCGACCGCAAGTGCGTCGAGTGCGGGAGGGGGCTCCGCACCGGCAGGACGCCGTACTGCTCGCGGCGGTGTCAGTGGGCGTTTCACGGCCACTATTTCTGGGACTCGGCCCGCCACTACGTTCTCCTGAGGGACCGGTACACCTGCCGGGCGTGCGGGCAGCGGCATCGCGCCCGGGACCTCGAGGTCGACCACGTGCTGGAGATCTCCCGGGGTGGGGCGGCTCTCGAGTACTCGAACCTCCAGTCCCTGTGCCGCCCCTGCCATCGGAGCAAGACCCGAGGGTTCCTTGCGGGTCGTGCCCGGGCGGACGACAGCGCCCAGGATCCGAGCGTCGGCCCTGCCGCCAACGCTCCGGCGGACCTCCCGACCCCGCCGGGCCCCTCGAGCGACCTTTAAGGTGTAAATAGGTCGGCCCATCTTCGCAGGCCCCACATGCGAGGTCTTCGGTTCCTGGGCCCGGTCGCGGCCGCGTTCATCGTCGCTCTCATGGTGTCCCCGTCGTTCGGGGTCATCCCGCTCGCCCCGCCGAGGGAGGGCGCTTCCCTCCCGTCCGCGGCTCCGACCACCTCCCTCAAGGGGTCCGGCGCGGACGCCTCGACCGGGACCGGCTCGGCGCCGTCGGCCGGCACGCCGGCCGCCAGCTCCGGGCAGCCGCCGGAGTCGCTCCCCGGCAACTGTCTCAAGTTCGGAAAGCCGACGAGCGGCGAGATCACGCCGTGCCTCCTCTCGACGCCCGTCCCGATGGGGCTCTCGGACCTCGGCGTGGGCCCGAGCGGGGCCTACAACTACACGACCCCGAGCTTCGCCGGCACTCTCACGGTCCAGTCGTTCTCGGCGTTCAGTCCCGGCTACGGGTCGTCGTCCCTCTCCCCCAACTGGGTGCGCATCGAGCTCGACACGGTCGCCGTCGACGTCGCGCTCCCCCACTCGACGTTCGGGACCTACTGGATCCAGAACGGGGTCCACTTCAACGGGACCTCGATCACGTTCGAAGACAACGTCTGGAACTTCTCGGGCCCGAACGAGAGCATCCTCGCGTCGACCCTCACGGGGCAGGTCGGCCAAATCCTGCGAGACGAGTTTTACTACGGGGTCGGCCCGACGTACGCGGTGACCCTGCCGATGACGCTCCGTCTCTTCAACAACGTCACGATCGTCGGCGGCCACGCCCGGGTCTACTTCAACTACACGCTCAGCGCCGCCGGCGGGTTCTCCAAGTCCGGGAGCTACGACAACGTCACCTTCTCGGGCGCCGCCTCGCCGACCGCCCCGCCCGTGTTCGAGGTCAACGGGAGCGAGTACAACCCGGCCGGGCTTCTCTACGATGCCGAGTTCGTGATCGGCGGGAACGGCGACGGTGCGAACGCCAACGTGGTGGCGCTGAACGCGACCGCGACGCTCGACGACTGCGACGCCGGGCCCTCGAGCTGCACGTCGGTCCGGTCCGCGTACGACTTCGGGGAGGATTCGGGGGAGACCGCGCTCGGGATCGCGGCTTACTGGATCGGGACGACCGAGTACCTGAACCAGGGGCCGTCGATCCTCGAGGGGCTCTGGAACACGCCCGCCGCCTCCTTCGTCCCGGCCGCGGCGGCCGGCTATGTCGTCATCTCGATCGCGGTCACCCCGAGCTACGCGTTCCTCTTCGAGGCGAACCAGACCGCGATCGCGCGGACCACGCGGTACGCGAACCTCTCCTACGCCCCGACGACCGTCACCGGCCTGGCGACCACGTTTCTCCCGCCGGTCACCCCCGGGAGCGGGGGCGGGTACGTCTTCGCGGCGTGGGCGGACGGCTACGCGAACGCCTCCACCGTCCTGACCCCGATCTTCAACAACACCACCGCGGCCCAGTCCCTCACGCTCGCTGCCTCGTCGACCGTCGAGAACGCCCCGGTCTACCTCGCGACCGACGCCCAGGCCGCGCTGCTCGGATCGGCCGGGATCGCGGGGATCCGAAACTCCGCGACGCTGCAGGCGCTGTGGATCAACGACACAAGCGCGAACATCGCCCCGCCGTTCCTCCGCCTGAACGAGTACAGCTACCCCACGTTCGTCCTGTTCGCGGCCGAGGGGCTCGCCTACGCGGTGAGCCTCAACGCCTTCCTCCAGAGCTCGCTCACGTTCACGTACACGGAGTACCAGAACGAGGCGGACCTTCTCCTCGGGTGGACGCAGGCCTACTTCTTCTTCGGGGGCTCGGGCGCGTTCACGGTCACGGATACGACGATCTCGGGCGACTCCGCGCTCTACAACGACCGGAATCCGACGTATCCCCCCGCGACCGTGGAGTTTTACGGGGCGCACGACGCCTCCGCCTCGAACGTCCTCGCGAAGGCGGACACGTACGGGGTCACGGTCGTGGACGCCGCCGACGTGACGCTTACCAACCTCACGTCGGAGACCGGGGCATACGGGGCGTTCGTCCTCCACTCCCAGGACGTGGTGCTGAACGAGGTCGCCGCATCCGGAAGCGACCCGATCGGCGCGTTCCCCTCGGTGGGTGCGACGCTGTTCAACGACACCGACGTCGCCGTCCAGCGCGTCGCCGCGTCGGCCGGCGCGTCGGGCCTCCTCTCGGAGGGGGTCGCGGACCTGAACCTCTCCGGGCTCAGCGCCTCGACCGGGGCCGTCGGGCTCGCGCTCAACACCACCAACGACTCGCACCTGGCCAACGTCACGGTCGTCGACGACTCGTCGGACGCCGGGTGGTGGAACAACAGCTCGACGATCTCGGTCCGGACCCTCTCGAGCCGCTACATCGGCCTCGACTTCGTGAACGACTCGGACGTCACCGTGGTGGGGGCGAGCGCCCTCGGGCTGGGCGCCTCCGCGGTCGACGAGGTCGCGAACACCTCCGGGGGTCACTTTTCGGACGTCAACGTGAGCGACGACGCGTTCGGCGTCAACGCCACGAACTCGACCGATCTCGACCTCGCCTCGTTCAGCGCGACCGACGGGAGCGTTGGGGCGGACCTCGAAAACGTCACGGACGTCACCGCGACCGATCTCTCCGCGACGAACACGTCGATCGCGCTCCTCTGGGACCGCGGGTCGACCGGGACGATCTCGGACGTCAGCGTGGCGAGCGAGCCGACGAGCGTGAAGGAGTGGAACGTGACGGGTGCGCCCGGGGTCGTCGTCTCGAACGTCGCCGACGTCACGATCTCGCTCGTGAGCGCGACGGGGGCCCCCGGGCTCCTCGACTACATCCTGAGCCCGTCGAACGGCTCGTACTTCGCGGCCGCGGCCGTCGCGATCGCGAACTCCTCGGACTCGAAGGTCCTCAACGTCTCCGCGGTCGACTACCCGTACTCGGTGCTCGCGAACAACAGCACCGGCCTCACGATCGAAGGGGTCGAGTCGTGGTACGGGAACGTCTCGGTGCTCCTCAATGGCACCACGTTCTCGACCGTCACCCACGTCTTCGCCTACGGCGACGAGATCGGCACGGTCCTCGTCAACAACTCGACGTCGGTCACGATCACCGAGAGCACCTTCGAAGGGTGCGTCCAGGTCGGCCTGCTCCTTCTGAACGCGACCACGATCACCGTGACGGACAACAACTTCGTCGCGACGAACGGCTCGAGCGACTCGGGCCGCTACGACGCCGCCCACGAGCAGGCGTTCGCGAACGGCTCGCTCGGCCTCGCCTTCTCCGGGAACTTCTGGTCCGACCACACGGGGACCGGCGCCTACCCGATCTCCAACAACTCGACCGTCGTCGCGCGCGATCTCTCGCCGGCCACGAAGTTCGTCTCCACGTGGCTCCTGTTCGAGGAGTCGGGGCTCCCCGGCGGGACGAACTGGTCGTTCACGTACGCGGGGGCGACGTACTCGAGCGTGGTCGCGCACGTGTACCTCCCGGGATGGAGCCTCGCGCTCCGCACGCTCCCGTTCAGCGTGGCGGGCGCCGCCGGCTTGAAGCCGCGGCCCGCGAGCGGCAGCCTCGCCTGGGACGGGGCGAACCAGACCGAGAGCATCACCTACGTCACCGGCCTCCCGTTCGACCTGCCCCTCTCGGTGTACATCGCGATCGGCGTTGCGGCGGTGGCGGCGGTCGCCATCATTGCGGCGCTCCTCGTCCGGCGCCACCGGCCGAAGCCTCCGCCCGCCGAGCCGGACGAGTTCGCTCCCAAGGGACCGACCCCGCCGTCCGACGAGGACCGTCACCAGCGAAGGTACGGCTAGGCCGCTCGGAACGCGCGAGCTTCCCGCGATCTCCGACCCCCGCGTCCGGCGTGGCCGGTCGTTGCACGACGTTTAGGAGTATTGGCAAAGTTTTGCGAAGTCGACCTCGAGGCTCCGTCGCAGCAAATCTGCCCGTTTGAAATAGCCGGACGCCCTTCCCCCGGGCAAGCGGACGAGTCCGGGTCCGCGTGGGAAGCGATGCCGAAGAAGGCGAAGAAGGGCAAGACCGCGAAGCGGGGCAAGAAGGGACGCCGAAGCAAGCGGTAGGTCGAGGCGTCTCGCTTCGACCTCCGTTCCCCGTGGGAAGAGTACCTGCCCACGCCCGCGGGCCCGACTCGAGCAACCCCTTCCTCCCTCGTCCCGACGGCTCCGTAGGATCGGTCGCCCGTCCTCGAGGCACTTCGCCGGCTCGAACTAGGACTCGCCCTCGATCATCCTGCTCGCCGGGCGGTCAGCCGCGCCGAACCCGTCCGCGACGGCCTGCGGCCAGCGCCCATAGCAGGAGCGCCCGTACCGTGGGAGGAGGCGGCCCCGAGCCGAGCGGGGCTGGAAGCCGCGCGGGCCGATCGAGTTCCTCCGTCGGCAGCCGCCCCTGCGCGGATCGGAGCGCCGTCCGGGCCTCGACCGGCCCTCCGGCTCGCCACAGCGCGCCGACCGATTGGACGGTCGAGTCGAACATCCGAGACTCGGCGTCGGAGACGAGGCGGACCCCGCCGTCCCCGGTGGAGATGAGGGGATGATCGGGGAGCGCCGTCGGGCGGCTTCCGCGGAGCAGCGCGCAGAGGCGAGGCGTCGAGGCCAGGTCCCGGAGCTTCCCCAGCGCCCAGATCGCGGCGAGCCGGACCTCCGGATCGGGGTCGTCGAGCGCCCGACGGAGGGAGGGGAGCGCCGAGGTCGCCCCGAGGGCGCCCAGGGCATAGATCGCCCCGCGACGGGGCCAGGGGTGCGGATCAGCGAGCCCGCGCACGAGACGAGGAGCGTCCCCCGGGCCTCCCACGCGACCGAGGGCGAGCGCGGCCGCTCCTCGGACGGCCCAGGAAGGATCCGCCAGCGCGGATCGCGCCACCGCCCTTGCTCGAGGGGAACGCATCGCCGACAGGGCGTGGATCGCGCACACGCGGACCGAGTGCTGTGGGTCGCCGGCGGCGCGAGCGAGGGCCAACGAAGCGCGAGGGGATCCGATCTTCCCCAGCGCGGTCACGAGCGCCGGGCGCTCCCACACCTCGGACCTTCGAAGCCGGGCGAGAAGGGCGGGTACGCTAGTGCGATCGCGACGCAGTCCGAGCACGACCGCCGCGGCGATCCGGACCCGAAGCGCCGGGTCGCCGAGCGCTCCCCGGACCTTCCGAGCGGCTCCCGGGTCGCCGGTCCGCTCGAGCGCGAGGATCGCCTCGCGCCGGACCCGGTCGGATCGATCGCCGAGCGCATGCTCCAGGGCCGGGATGGCCCTCGGGTCTCCGATCCAGCGAAGGGCCAGGGCGGAGAAGCCTCGGACGTGTTCGTTCTCGTCGGTGAGGAGGAGCCGAGTGAGCGCCTCGGTCGACCGGCGGTCCCCGTGACGTGAGAGGTCGTACGCCGCCCGGGCCCTGAGCGGCCAGCGCTCGCTGCGAAGGAGCGCCTCGAGCTGGAGGCGCGGCGGAGGGGCTATGGCAGCCGGCGATTCGGAAACCTCCGGGTCGAAGCCGAGCATCCCGCTGCCACCCCGCCCGATCGTAAGGGCAGGCAGCCGGACAGCGGACGGGGCTCCGCCCCGCTCAGGGGACTCGTCTTGAGCTTCGGCACCGAGTCCGCGCGGGGGCCGGACGGTGGCACCGTGGGTTCGGGTCGTGGGGCCTGCCCGGGGTCGACCGCGAGCCGGGGGTCGGCCCCGGGGCTGACGCCGGGGATGTCGGGCGGTCCGACGCAAGGCCAAGCCGATCACCTCCCCCGCTTGACGAACGTCGGTTCCAGCTAAGACGGTGGCTCAGGTCGGAACGTCGTCCTCCAGGCCCCCGGCCCGGGACGGGGACCGATCGTCGGCAACCGACGAGGCAAACAGGCGACGAATGCTTCGCCGGGACGCCGGGATATACGTCCTGAGCCGGGGCTTCGGCTCGACCATCGGGTTTTTGGGGGATGCCGGCGCGCTCGCGGGCTACCCATGGAGAAAACGGCGAAGCGCGCGGTCGCCGTGGCCGTCGGAGTCGGAGCCCTGATCGTGGTTCTGGCGTCGGTGGCCATGGCGAGCGCGCACGGACAGCAGAGCCCGAGCGTCGCCGCGCCGCCCTCAGGAGGGACGCCGCCGTCGGGGGGGAACACGCCCCCCGGATCCGGCGGGTCGACCCCACCGTCGGGCACGACCTCGCCGCCGTCGTGGGACCATGGTCCCCACGATGGCCACGGCCCTCACCACCACCCCTGGGAGACGTCCGGGGGGAGCGGTGACCCGAAGAGCTCCTACCCAGTGTGGGGGTGCCCGGGAGGATGGGGCTGGGAGGGCCAGGACCGAAGGTGACGAAGGCTCTCGGGCGCCGGCCGGACGCGGCCCAACTCCTTCTCCGCCTCCTTTTTCACGGGTCGGCGAAAGCAAGGGCCGACGTGGTTGAATCCTTCCCGAGCCCCCAGCCCAGCGCGATCTGAGATCCGACTCTTGCGAGAGGGTCGCCGGCCCCGGCGGACCTGAATCAATGCGGGGGCCCAGGGCGATCCCGAGCGCCTCCCCGGGCGAAAGGTCATAACTCAAGGCTCCCCTGTATTGGTGGAGTTGCCGTGCCAGCTCCTCGTGTCGGCTCCGCGCGCGTCCCGGGGCGCCTTGCGGTCGTCAGCGTTCTGGTGTTGCTCGTCGTCTCCTCCTGGGGTCTCGCAGTCGGGACCCCGGCGCTCGAGCGAGCGGCCACCGCTGCCTCCCACCTTCTCTCGAGCGCAG
>JASIEC010000127.1 GCA_030046135.1 Thermoplasmata archaeon
AGGCATCCGAAGACGATCGCGTTCTGCTCGGCTCGCGCGTCCGGGGCGATCTCCCCGAGCGCCGCCGCGACCGCGCGCGCGCTCCCCGGCGTGTGGGCGACATCGTAGTACAGATCCGGATCGCGCGCGACCCGCTCGAGCCGGGCCGGCCAACGGACCTCCTGGAGGGCGGCTCGGGACGCCTCCGGGCGGATCGATCGCCCGGTCGCCGCGAGGAAGCGAGCGGCGGCGGCGAGCGCGAGCCCGGCGTTCCCCGCCTGGAACCCTCCGAGGAGGCTCATCCGCAACCCCTCCCACGAGCCCCCGGGAAGGTCGCAGGAGAACCTCAGGCCGTCCTCCAAGCTCACGGGGTCCCGGATCCGGATCTCCTCGCCGAGCGTCCAGAGGGGGACGCCGGCCCGGTCGCACTCGGCGCGGACGACGCGCGCGGCGTCGGCGGGGAGCTCCCCCACGACGCCCGTCATCCCTCGGTGGAAGATCCCGGATTTCTCCCGGGCGATCGCTTCCCTCGTCGGACCCAAAATGTCGGTATGCTCGAGCTCGATCGTCGTCACCACCCCGACCCGGGAGTCGAGGACGTTCGTCGCGTCGAGCCGCCCCCCGATGCCGACCTCGACGACCGCGGCGTCGACCGACTCGCGGGCGAACCAGTCGAAGGCGAGGGCGGTCGTCACCTCGAAGAACGTCGGGGCGCGGTCGATCCGGACGGCGTCCAGGAGCCGCTGGGCGGCCTCCTCGACCCTCGCGACGCCGCGGACGACCGCGTCCGGGGGGATCGTCGTCTCGCCGATCCGGATCCTCTCGCGGTAGCTCGCGAGGTGCGGGGACGTGAACAGGGCGGTGCGGAGACCGTGGCGGCCGAGGATTGCCGCGGTGATCGCGGCGACGGAGCCCTTGCCTTTGCTCCCGGTGACGTGAACGGACGGGAACGACCGTTCGGGATGTCCGAGCTCCTCCAGGAGGGCTCCTTCGACCTCGATCCCCGGCCGGAGCCCGAACCTCCGTCGGCGGAACAGCCGCTCGAGGGTCTCGCGGTAGGCGGCCGATCGGCGATCGCTCGCGACCGACGGCGTTCCGGAGCTCCGCTTCGTCACGGGACCGCCCTGTCCGAGCCGACCCGGCCTAGTACATCGACCGCTCGCGGTACGACCCGAAGACGTCCTGGAACGCGACGACGATCTCGCCGAGCGTCGCGCGGGCCTTGAGGGCGTCGAGCACCGCGGGCATCGTGTTCGTCCGCTCCGTCTCGGCGACCGCCTTCAGCCGCTCGAGCGCCGCGGCGTGGCGGCGCGGATCGCGCCGGTCCCGGAGCGCTTTCAGGCGCCGGCTCTGCTCCCGGCGCGCCCGCTCCGTGATCCGGAGGCGCGGGACGAGGATCGGCTCGTCGACCGTGTAGGCGTTGACGCCGACGACCTTCGACTCCCCTGCCTCGACCGCCCGCTGGTAGCGGAACGACGCCTCCTGGATCTCCCGCTGCGGGAACCCCCGCTCGATCGCGGCGACGACCCCTCCCATCTCCTCGATCCGGTCGAGGTACCTCCGGGCCTCCGCCTCCATCCGGTCGGTGAGCCACTCGACGTAGTAGCTCCCGCCGAACGGGTCCGCGGCCTCCGCGACCCCGGTCTCGGCGGCGAGGATCTGCTGGGTCCGGAGCGCGATCCGGGCGGCGTCCTCGCTCGGGAGCTGCAGCGCCTCGTCGTAGGAGTTCGTGTGGAGCGACTGGGTGCCGCCCAGCACCGCGGCGAGCGCCTGGACCGTCGTCCGGACAACGTTGAGCTCGGGCTGGCGGGCGGTGCAGGAGCACCCTGCCGTCTGCGTGTGGAACCGGAGCCACTGGGACCGCTCGTTCTTCGCCCCGAACTCGTCGGCCATGATCGAAGCCCAGAGGCGGCGGGCCGCCCGGAACTTCGCGATCTCCTCGAAGAAGTCGTTGTGCGAGTTGAAGAAGAACGAGAGGCGGGGGGCGAACTCGTCGACGGGGAGGCCGCGACCGACCGCCTCGCGGACGTACGTCCGCCCGTCGGCGAGGGTGAAGGCGAGCTCCTGGACGGCGGTCGAGCCCGCCTCCCGGATGTGGTAGCCCGAGATCGACACCGGGTTCCATCGGGAGGTGTGCCGGGTCGCGTACTCGATCGTGTCGGTGACGAGCCGGAGCGCGGGCCGGGGCGGGTAGAGGAACTCCTTCTGCGCGATGTACTCCTTCAGGATGTCGTTCTGCGTCGTCCCGCCGAGTCGATCGAGCGCGACCCGGTGGGCCCGGCCGGTGAGGAGGTACATCCCCCAGACGATGTTCGCGGGCGCGTTGATCGTCATGCTCGTCGTGACGTCGGCGAGCGGGATCCCCTCGAGGAGCCGGCCCATGTCGTCGAGCGAGCTCACGTTCACGCCGCACTTGCCCACCTCGCCGAGCGACTCGGGGTCGTCCGCGTCGAGGCCGTAGAGCGTGGGGTCGTCGAACGCGATCGAGAGCCCGGATTCCCCGTGGGCGAGGAGGTAGCGGAACCGGCGGTTCGTGTCCTCGGGGGAGCCGAACCCGGAGAACATCCGCATCGACCAGACCCGGCCCCGGTACATCGTCGGGTGGATCCCCCGGGTGAACGGGGGCCGGCCCGGCGTGCCGATCCGGTCGGGCCCGGACGTCGGAGAGCGGGGTGTGTAGAGCCGATCGACGGGGATTCCTCCCAGCGTCTCGAACCGGCCCTTGCGCTCCGGGCCCGCGGCGAGCGCGGGAGCGAGCGTCTCCGCCTCCCAGCGCCGACCGGCCGCGACGACGGGGTCGCGGTCGTCCGTCGAGGGGCTCCCGTCCCGCCGGCCGACGGGCGTCGCGCGCGCCGCCGACATCGGGCCGGAATACGCTCGGGCGGTCTATAACTCCGGGGGAGACGGGACGCGGAGGCCGACGAGGTCGCCGCGGCCGCGCCGGGCGACCCGGGCCCCGATCGTGCGCGCGAACGCGGGAAACGCCTCCCCGGTCCAGACGGTGTTGTCCGCGAGCACCACCGAGCCCGCCCCCAGGTGAGTTCGCAGCGTGTCGAGCTCGAAGGTGAGGTGCTCGGGCGTGTGGAGGTCGTCGTGCAGGAAAACTCCGATCCCGTCGAGCTCCCGGACCAGCCGGGGAAGGAGCGACTCCGACGGCCCGAGGCGCAGGTCCCAGCCCGGGCGAAGGGTCTCCGGGACCGCCCAGCCGCTCTCCTTGCCGGGAGGGACCGCGACCGCCGACTCGCGCGCCGAGAGCACCGCCCCTCGCTGGCGCGTCGGCAGATCGATCGAATGGAGGCGGCCCCGGCGGTTCCGCCGGAGGGCGGCGAGGAAGTGGGCCGACGACACGCCGCTCGAGACGCCGGCCTCGACGACCTCGCGAGGCCGGAGGAGGCGGACGATCGCGTAGAGGTCGAACGGCGCGCGGATCTGGGCGTAGTTGGGCCGGCCCGCCCCGAGGTGACGGTGGCGGATCTCCTCCTCGATCGGCAGGAGCTCGTCGAGCTCGCCGAACACCGCGTCCAGCTCCCGGCGCCTCGCCCCCGTGAGGGAGGCGACCCACGCGAGGTTCGGGGTCGCCCGCCGGTCGCCGAGCGCGCGGCGCGCCCGCTCGATCGAGCGCCGGGTCTCGAGCGAGAGCGACGGCAATCGAACGGGGCCGGAGGACGGGCTCACGGTCGCTCCTCCCGGGATCGAGGGAGCTCCTTTCTCTTGAGGTGAGCGCTCGAGATGTCGAGGCGCGACGTGCTCGCGGCGACGGTCCTCTCCGCCCGGTCGATCTCGAGCCTCGAGCGGAAGAACGGAGCGTCGACGACGAGCGTCTCGTACTCCCCTCCTTCTCCCGCGGGGTGGACCGCGCGGACCTCGCGCGAGCGACGCTCGATCTCCTCGAGCACCGAGCGGGTGAGGCGGGCGCCCAGCAGCTCCGGGGTGAGGGGCTCGGCGGCGAGGTGGACGAACCGAATGTCGAGTCCCGCGTCGATCTCCGCCCGGACGACGCGCCCGGGGTCCTTCCGCCAGAGGGGGGCGTAGACCCGGCGGCGGAGACGGTCGGCGACCCGGACGAGGCGAGCCCACTGGAACGAGGAGGCGATCGCCCCGGCGACGACCGGCCCCCGATCGCTCGACAACGCCTCCTCGAGGGCGCGGAGCTCCTCGGCGTCGCTTCCCCCGGGGACCTCCACCGACCGGTGGCGCTTCCCCCAGGCCTCGGCCTGCAGGGCGACGAGATCCAGGTTCGGGGTATGGAACAGCCGCGACGCGGGGTCCCGCGGCCGAAGCGTAAGCAGCTCGTCCACGGGCCAACCTTGGGTCTCCGCGAGGAAGGCGGCGTAGATCGAATCCTTCCCTCCCGAGACGAGGGCGGTGACCGTCAGGGAACCCACCTCCCTCGACCGGGGGCTACGGGAGCGTGAGGCCGCTCCGCCAGCGAGGGTACAGGTCGGCGAGGTCCATCGAAGCGAGCGCCCGGTCTCCCCAGCGGAT
>JASIEC010000021.1 GCA_030046135.1 Thermoplasmata archaeon
ACCACCGTCGGGTCCGTCGCCGCGGTCTGCACGACGGCCGCGTTCGTCCCGCAGGTCGTACGCGTCCACCGCCTCAAGAGCGCCGCGGAGATCTCTCTCACCACGTTCCTCGTCTTCTCGGTCGGGACGGGCACGTGGTTGATCTACGGTCTGCTGGCCCGTTCCCTTCCGATCATCTTCGCGAACGGGATCACTCTGATCCTCGCGCTGGCCCTCGTCTCCCTGAAGCTGAGCTACGACCGTGCCGCACGGCGACTCCCGGGCGAGGGTCCGTCGATCGCGCCGACGCCGCCGCCCCGGTAGCGGTCCCCGCGCCGCCGGTGAGTCGGCGAGATAAGCCGGACCGCACTGGGGGGGCCGGGAGGCCGGACCGATGCTCCGGGTGAGCGGCTTTGGGCGAGCGTCGGTCGGCAGCCGGTCCGGGGAACCCCACGATCCGGCCGTCGGCGGCGGGTCGCCGGAGCGGCGCGCATGACGGGGCGAGCACGACGATCGGTCGACCCACCGACTTCCCCCGAGACCGGGTCGGGGGACCCGGGAGCGACGCGCGCGACCCTCGGGGAGGTCCTCGTGGACGCTTGGCGCCAGGTCCTGGACGAGGGCCGCGCGGAGGTCGACCTCGCGGGGCAGCGATCGAGAGTGGGCCGGACCCGGAGCCAGGGCCTGCGGACCGTCGCGTTCCTCTACGGGGCGGTCCCGATCGAGGGGATCGAGCAGAACCCGGAGAAGAGCTCGCGATGGGCCCAACTCGCCCGCGACGGGAAGCGGATTATGCAGTTCCGCGCGAACCGGCGCTACATCGCCAACGTCTGCGACGGGGCCCTCACGCGCTACTCCGGGTGGACGGCCGCGGGCCTGCCGGAGTGACGCCGTTCTGTCACCGGTCGATCATCGCGGCCGCCGCCGGGGGATACCGGTCGCCCCGGACCGCTCCCTCGCCGAAGAGGGAGGTCAGCTCGCCGAGCTCCGACCGCGAGAGCTCGAGGTCCACCGCCGCGACGTTCTCCTCGAGGTACGTCCGGCGCTTCGTGCCCGGGATCGGAACGATCTCGCTTCCCTGGGCCAGGACCCAGGCGAGCGCGAGCTGGGCGGGCGCGCAGCCCCTCGCCGCGGCGAGCGAGCGGAGGCGGTCCGCCAGGAGGAGGTTCCCTTCGAGGTTGCCCGCGTGGAAGCGCGGCAACCCCCGGCGGAAGTCGTTGGCGGGCAGCCCCTCGAGCGACCGGATCGTCCCCGTCAGGAACCCCCGCCCGAGCGGGCTGAACGGGACGAAGCCGACGCCGAGCTCCCGGCACGTCGGGAGGACCCCGGACTCCGGATCCCGGGTCCAGAGCGAGTACTCGCTCTGGACCGCCGTGATCGGGTGGACGGCCTGCGCCCGGCGAAGCGTTCGCGAGCTCACCTCGGACAGTCCGAGGTAGCGGACCTTCCCTTCGTCGACGAGGGTCGCCATCGCGCGAACGCTCTCCTCGATCGGCGTGCGGGGGTCCACGCGGTGGAGGTAGTACAGATCGATCGTCGTCACCCCCAGCCGGCGGAGGCTCGCCTCGCAGGCGCTCCGGATGTGCGCGGGGGTGCCGTCGATCCGGTTCCCCTCGCCCGGAGGCCCGGGGACCAGCCCGCACTTCGTCGCGAGGACCACGGACTCGCGGCGCCCTCGGATCGCCTGGCCCACCAGCTCCTCGTTCGAGAACGGTCCGTAGATGTCCGCCGTGTCGAGGAAGGTGACGCCGAGCTCGAGGGCCCGCGCGAGCGTCGCGACGGACTCGGGCGCGTTCGGCACGCCGTAGGACTGGGACATGCCCATGCACCCGAGGCCGATCGCGGAGACCACGGGCCCGGCCCGACCGAGCCGGCGCGTCCTCATGCGCGGCGCAGCTCCTCACCGGCCCTTAGCCCTTCGCGGCGTCCGGAGGGAGGGTCTGCGGCGGTCTCTCCGCAGGCATTTTGAGTGCCGTCCCGCTCGCCCGAGGGTGTCCTCCTCCGACCTCGCGACGTGGGCCGCGCTTGTCGGCACCTGGGTGCTGATCATCGGGACGCTCTCCTTCGCGTACTGGCAGATGCGACAGACCTCCCGGATCAACTCCGCCCGGACGATCCTCGACCTTCGCGATCGGTTCGATTCCCCCACGATGCGGGCCGCCCGGCAGCACCTGAGCAGCGTGCTGCTCACCCACGGGCCGACAACCGAGATCGAGAACTTCGAGGCCGCGCTGTTCTTCCAGCTGATGGGCTCCCTCACCCGCGACCAGATCCTCGAGCGGCGGATGGTCTGGAACGCCTTCGGACCCTGGGTGACGGGATACTACTACTTCCTGACCCACCCCGTGGATCTCGTCGCCCGCTGGCGCGAGGAGTCCCACGACCCCCAGATCTTCCGGGAGTTCGAGTGGCTCGCGAAGGAGATGATGCAGCTGGACCGGTCGATCGCGAGTTCCGCCTCCGGGCCGGATACCACCCGCGAGGACGCGAGGGACGTCCTCGAGAGCGAGAGCCGCCTCGCCAAGACGGTCTGAACTGCGCGGGCTCGGCGGGATCCGAGCCCGATCCTCGGGGCGCTACCGCTTCCGGCGGAGCGCCGAGGCGCTCGGCCGCCGACGGGCGCGCCGCCGCGAGCCGCCCCGAGCGCGGGCGCGGATCGTGGTCCGGACCATGGCGGTGGGCGCCTCGATGAGCCAGAAGACGTTCCCATCGGGGTCAGCGAACTTCGCGAACCGGCCCCATGACTCGGTCTTCGGAGGGTCGGGGAAGTGGACCCGGGCCTTCCTCATGCGGGCCACGGTGGCGTCCATCGCGTCGGTGAGGAACGCGATCCCGGAGTCTCCCGGCTCGAGCGGCGCGAATCCCTCGCACAGGTGGAGGACGAATCGGTCCCCGGGCGGGGCGACCAGGATCGCGTGGCCCCCGCCGCCCACCGTTTGAGCGGAGAACCCGAGGGTCCTCGTCCACCAGCGGGCGGACGCCTTCGCGTCCGAGACGACCACCGCCACGTCGGCGAGCGCGAGCATGGGGCGGCGACCGCACGGAAGGATTTAGGCTCGGGAGCCGTGGGTGGCGACGTGAGCGAGATCATCGGCGGCCTCCACGCGGCGACGATCCACATCCGAGACCCGCTGCGGGCGCGGGCCTTCTACCGCGACGTCCTCGGCCTCAAGGAGCTCCTGTTCGACGAGAAGGCGAAGCGACTCGTCTTCGCCCTGCCGAACACCTCCACGCTCCTCACGATGCACGTCGCCGGCCCGGGGGAGGAGGGCCGGGATCCCGGGACGGTCTCGGGCCTGGTGTTCCGGAGCGCGGACCCGGCGGCCGCCTGTCGCGAGATCGTCCGGCGCGGCGGCACGGTCACCGTGGAGCCGAAGACGGTCGAGACGTCCCTCGGGAGCTTCGTCCGGGCGGCGATCGCCGACCCGGACGGCAACGAATTCCTCCTGTCAAACCGGACGGATTGACCCGGGCCCCGGGTCCGCGTTCGGTCCGGCCCGGCGATCCGAGACGAACGGTTCGAGCGGTCCCTCGACCGCCGAGGAAAGCCTAAACTCCCGCCGATTCCCTCGGCCGCGGGTGCCGCCCCGCTTCTGCCGTCGGTGCGGAGCGCCGTTCCCGCGGGAGGCCTTGCAGTGCCCGAGGTGCGGGGCGAGCCCCGCCGCGCCGCTGCTCGCCTCGCTCCCGGTCGACCCCCCGTCCGAGCACGGGTCCCCGTGGGTCCCGGCGCCCCTCCCGCCCACCCCGGCCACGCTCCGGCGGCAGCGGCGGTCCTGGATCGTGGTCACGGTCGTGATCGCGATCGTCCTCGCGATCCTCGCCGTCGCGCTCGTCGCGCTCGCGACCGTGTCGGTCCATCAGTCGCAGGTCGAAGCGTTCGGGATCACGAACCCCGGGAGCGTCGTGACGACGAAGTACTACAACTTCACCTTCCCTCACGCGGGGACGTTCCGGTTCGCGTGGTCCACGAACGGAACGGGCAGCGTGACGTTCTCGATCCTCAACCCGTCCGCGACGTCGATCTACTCGGTCGACTCCTCGTCGGGGAGCGGGAGTTTCTCCGTGGTGGGCGGGGGCCGCTACTCGTTCGGGATCTACGACTGGCTGCCGGCGACGATCGCGATCCGCGGCACGTACTCGTTCAGCGCCCCGTATCTTTAGGCACGGCCTCCCGCCTCCCGGGCTCCAGGGCACGGCTCTCCGGGCGCGCCTCACGCTGGGCAAAGTTGTATAACCCGCACGGGCTGTGCGCCGCCGCCATGGGTGACATCGCAAGCATCCGCGCGAACCAGAACGCGACCTTCACCGCGTCGATCACGGCCATCTCCACGCCCCGAGAGGTGACGACCTCGAGGGGGACCTCTTCGGTCGCCGACGCGACGCTTCAGGATTCCACCGGCACGACGACGTTGACGCTGTGGGGCGACGACATCGCGAAGTACAAGGTGGGGTCGAAGATCCAGATCACCGACGGCTGGGTGAAGGACTTCCGGGGGAAGCTCCAGGTCTCCCTCGGCCGTTCCGGAAGGATCACAGTCCTCGAATAGGCGCCGTCCCGGCAGGGCCCCCGCCCCCGGGGCCCGGGGGTGAGGCAGACCGGCGCCTCCGTACGACAGCTGTCGGGGGATCACCACTTGCGCAAAGCTTGGGCGATCTGCCGTCGCGCCGCACGGGTCTGGTGCGGCGACGCGAGGCGAGTGTACGCGGTGCAGGAGCACGCCCGGCAGCGGTCGTCCGGTCCGTGGAGGCGCTTCTGATGCAGACAGCCCGGCGTCTCGCACTCGGTCGTCATCGGCTCCCTCCCGCCGCACTCACGAAGAGAGCAGGGGAACGGTCGGCTAAAGGTGCGTCGACAGCCCCGGGACGAGTCGTCGGGCCCCCCGGACCGGCGTCTCGCGAGCCGCCCACCCCGGAGGCCACGTAAAGAGCTCCCGCCGGTCCCCCTCTCCCGAGGGACCCATGGACGCCTCGTGCCCGGAGTGCGGCGGTTCGGCGGAGCTCGCCGCCCGGACCTCGAGGGTTTTCACCGGGAGCTGCGCGGGCTGCGGTCACACGTTCCTCGTGGTCCAGGAAGCCCCGTCCGAAGGTCTAGGGTCTCCCGCCGAGGACGGCGGGGTGAGCACCGGCCAAGCCCGGACCGGGGTCGCGGGTCCGACCGCTGAATCCTTGGGCGACGGGCCCAGCTGCGGAAAGTGCGGCGCGGCGCTGAGTCTCCGGGCCTCGTCCGCCGATTCGATCCAAGGAAGCTGCGTCTCCTGCGGTGCGACGTTCTCCTACGAGCTCGCGAGGCCGTCCTTCCCCCCGCGAGCGGGCGGAGGACGGCGCGACCACGGCCGCCCCGGAGACGGACCGGGGTTCGGGTCCTCCCGGGCCCGACCGTGCCGTGAGTGCGGGGCGCCCCTTCGATTCTCGACGGGCCCGGACGGAACCGTCACGGGCGAGTGCACGTCCTGCGGGAACCGCTTCACGCTTCCCCAGCGCCGGGAGTACGACCGCGGACGAGGGTCCCGGGATCGACGTTCGGGGTCCGGCGGCGGGTTCGCCCCGAGGGAGGGCGGGCCGCGAGGCTGGCAGCGACGGAGGGAGGGGGGCGGCCGCCCGAACTTCCGCGGGGCCGCGGGCGGATACCGCCGGCCGCGACCGCGGGACGACGA
>JASIEC010000128.1 GCA_030046135.1 Thermoplasmata archaeon
CTCGTCGTCGACAGCCGCAGCGCGATCGTGGGCAGCCAGGTCGAGCTGGGGCGCTACCCGTGCCGCCGGATGGACTGCCCGAACTGGTGGATCTGCGCCGGTCCCGGGCTGCCAGCCAAGCAGAAGTATCGCATCGAGCGCGCGGACGACGAGCTCGCCGAGTGCCGGATCGGCCGAACGTTGAAGCGGGTCGAGGCCGTCTAGCTCCCGATGCGGGGCTGTGGGGTAGCTACGGGTCGGAGGGGTCGAACCCTCGGCCCGCTCTACTGGTCCATCCTTCGGGCTTTGGGAGCCCGGGACCCCGATTCAAATTCGGGCAGCCCCATTCCGGGGGCGAACGACCGCGACCGTCCAGACCGTTCCTCCGAGACGCCGTGACCGAGGACGCGGCCCCGGTGCCGATCTCGTCGGGGCGGCTCTACTGCGAGACGTGCGGCCGCGAGACCCCGCACCGGATCCTGCGGCTCCGGACCGGACCGGGTTCGGTGCGGGGGGCTGTCGAAGGGGTCGCCCGCTGCCGCGAATGCCACTGGACGCACCCGTTCGTCTCCTCGGCGGAGCCCCGGACCGACGTCGATGTCATCGTCTCGAACGGGGCGACGAGCGAGCGGCGGAGACTCGGCTTCCCTCCGACGCAGCGCCTCGCGGTCGGCGCTCCCCTGCCCGAGCCGTTCGGGGGATTCGGGGTGACGCGAATCGAGGCCCGCTCCGGCGGGACTCCTCGCGAGGCGGAGGCCCGGGAGGTCCGGACGCTTTGGGCCGTCGGCCCCCCGGACCGGGCCGTGCGCGTGGCGGTCGCGGACGGCGGACGGACGGCGGCGTACCGCGTCGAACTCCCGCCGTCCTCGCGCCTCGAGGTCGGCGACGAGGTCGTAATCGAGGGCCGGACCGTCTACGTGCAGGCGATCCGCGCGCGAGACCGAACGTGGCATCGCGGCGGAATCTCGTTTCCCCCGTCGGAGGTCACGGTCGTCTACGCCCGACGGACGCCGCCGGCTACGGACGACGAATCGCAATCCCACCGGCCGGAAGGAGACCTTGAAGGACCGTTCGGGGGATCCCGAGCTCGCGGGCGAGCTCCACCTCGATCCGGGCGCGCTCCCGCTCGTCGCCCGGGAGGAGGACGACCCGCAGCCGGCCCCGGGCGGAGAGCGCCGACGGGGGCGCCACGGTCCAGCGCGCGTCGCTCCCCTCGCCGACGGTCCCGATCCCGAGCTCGAGAGGGAGGTCCTTGAGGAAGTGCTTCGTCCCCCGGACGACCCACGCGCCCCTCGCCACGAACTCGCCGGACTCGGCCGTCTTCGAGACCTGATCGGGCGTCGCCCAGAACGCCGACCCCGAGGCGAGGCCCGCCCGCCACGCCTTCGAGAAGGCGACGGCCCACTGGGCCGCCTCCCGGAGGGTCGCCTCGCCCGGAGCGGCCGCGCCGGCGGTCGCCTTCACCACGACGCTCGCCGCGCCGTGGAGGTCCGCGTGGAGGTAGACGTCCCCGTTCCGGAGGTGACGGCGCACGAGCAGGTCGTTCGAGGCCGCGTCCCGGCCCCCGATCACGACCGTCCCCTCCGAGCTCACGAACCAACGGAACTTCTCGTACCAGAGTCGCTTCGCGGGGCGAGACGAGTCTCGGGCCGAGGCCGGCCGGGGGGGCCGAGCCGGCGCCGCGAGCCGCTCCTTCGAGCTCGCGAGCGCCGCGGTGGCCCCCTCGAGCTTGTCGGCCAGCCGCTTCGCCTCGTCGTAGAGGAGCTGCGCGCTCTCCCGGGCCGATCGCGCGAACGGCAGGTCGGTCGCCCTCTCCCCTAAGGAGACCTCGACCCTCGGGGGAACCGGGGAACGGCGCGCCGCCGAGGTGAGCGCGGCCTCCGCCTCTCCGTAGTGGGCGAAGACTGCCTCGGCGTCCGCCTTTTTCGTCCGGACCGTGCGGGAGAGCTCCTCGACCGCCCGGGATTGCCGCTCGATCAGACGGAGCAGGTCGCGCTCGGCGGCTCGGGCGGCGAGCGTCGAGGGGTCCTCGGCGCGGGGGAGGACGCTCGGGAAGTAGACGGCGGCGGCCTCGGAGAACGAGGGGAGCTCACGGATCACGAGCCCCTCGCCCGACGGCCATCGCTGGGGGCGATACGGGCTCGCATCGACCGGTTCGCCGGCCCGCTCGACAAGGTACCCCTTCGGCCGTTCTCCGATCTCCTCGACGAGCGCGGCGAGGGCCCCCAGCACTTCGGGCGCGGCCGCGCCCGCGACGGTCGCCGCCGGATCGTGCCCGGCCCTTCGCGCGCGCGCGAGGACCTCCTCGGCGACGGGGCCCCCCAGACCGAGGCGCGCGGCGAGGGTGCTCGCGAGGTCGGTCCGCGAGCGCCCGAGTTCTCCCTCGATCTCGGTCACGCTCCGGGTCCACGGGTCGGCCCGCGCGGGGGGTCGGAGGTACGGTCGGCCGACACGAACGTCCCGGTGCGCCCACCGTCGGGGGTGCGCGACCGCGGCGATCTTTCCGTCGCGCGCGACGAGGACGTTGCCCGCTCCGAACAGCTCGGCGGCGAGGACGAGCTCCCCGGAGTCCGAGGCTCGCTCGAAGAGGAGCTCGAGGTACCGCTCTCCCATCGGGTCGACAGAGGTCCGGAGCGCGGCGCCGGTGAGGAGACGACGGAGTTCCCGCGCGAACGGGGATAGCTCCTCGGCTCGGTCGGCCCGGATCTCGAGGAGCGTCGCGTACCGACCCGGAACGAGCACGAGCTCGCGCCGACCGACGCCGGGCGATCGAAGCTCGATCCCCCAGCCGGCCCCGGGGAGGTCGACGGCCTTGTCGACCCGGGCCCGTCCGAGCGCCCGGAGCTCGCGCACGAGCGCGAGCGTGTCGAGCGACGTGAACCTGTCCTTCGGGGTCGGGGCTTCGACCATCGTGCCTCGCCGACCGTTCGCACGACGTGCGGGAGGCGCTTAAGGGTTCGTCGTCCTTCCGAGCTCGGTGGAGCCGGGGGACCCCCATTCGGCCGACGAGTGGCGGGCGGCCGCTCGATCGTTCGTCGAGCAACGCGTCGCACCCGTTGCGGCCGCGATCGACCGTGAGGATCGGGTGCCCGAGGCGCTGGTCGCGGGGCTCGCCGCCGAGGGGTTTCTCGGTCTCGGCATCCCTCTCGAATGGGACGGACGGGGGGGCGACGCGCGCGCGACGGCGGCGATCCTCGAGGAACTAGCGAGCGCGAGCGCCGCGGTCGCCGTGCTCGTCGCCGTGCACCTGTCGGTCTGCTCGGCCCCGATCCTCACCTGGGGCACCGACGCGCAGAAGGAGACGTACCTGCGCGCGCTGGCCCGGGGTCGGAGGATCGGGGCGTTTGCCCTCACGGAGCCGGGAGCCGGCTCGGACGCGGCGGGCCTGCGAACCCGGTACGTCGTCGACGGCGACCGCTTCGTGTTGAACGGCAGCAAGATGTTCATCTCGAACGCCGTCAGCGCGGGCGTCGTCCTGCTCTTCGCGACGAGGGACCCCGCCCTCGGGCACCGGGGGATCTCCGCGTTCATCGTGCCGCCCGGGACCGAGGGGTTCTCGGTCGCGCAGCGGCTCGACAAGCTCGGACTCCGCGGCAGCGAAACGACCGAGCTCGTTCTGACAGGGGTCCGGCTCCCGCGCGACGCGCGGCTCGGCCCGGAGGGAGCCGGGCTGAGGATCGCCCTCTCCTCCCTCGCCGGAGGGCGTGTCGGGATCGCCGCGTGCGCCCTGGGGGTCGCCCGCGCGGCGTTCGAGGAGCTCCGCGGGCGGGTCGCCCGGGAGGACGAACCCTGGAAGCGCCACCTCCTCGCCCGGGCGTACACGGAGCTCGCCGCCGCCCGGGCGCTGGTCGAGAGCGCCGCGGCGAGGAAGGACTCGGGTCTCCCGTTCGTGCTCGAGGCGTCCGTGGCGAAGCTCGCCGCGTCCCGGGCCGCCGTGACCATCGCGTCGGCGGCCGTCGATGTCGCCGGGGCATCCGGGGTCTCCGGGGGGGCGGAGCCCCAGCGGCTCCTGCGCGACGCTCGAGTCTTCCCTCTGGTCGAAGGAACGACCGAGGTCCAGGAGCTTGTGATCGCCCGCCGACTCCTCGAGACGAGCGGGCCCGGAG
>JASIEC010000129.1 GCA_030046135.1 Thermoplasmata archaeon
ACCTGCTCGACCGACCGCGTCGCGTCGACGATCGTGAACCGGTCGGCCTCGGCGATCCGGTCGTACTCGCTCTTCAGCCGGCCCTGGAAGCGTCGGTAGCTGTCCTCGACGTCGTCGGAGAGGCCCAAGTCCATCCCCGCCTCGTAGTAGTTGATCTTGAGCCGGGAGGCGAGCTTCCGACGGAGCGTCGTCGCCACCGGGACCCGGAAGTAGAACGCCCGGTCCGGCCGGGGGGCGAACGAGTAGATCGTGCGGACCCAGTCCGGGTCGCACCCCCGCGCCGCGTCCCGGACGAACGCCGTGTACGCGTAGCGGTCACAGACGACGAGGTACCCCGCCCGCAACGGTGGCAGGATCTTCCGCTCGAACCGGTCCGCGAAGTCGGTGGCGTGGAGCAGGCTGAACGTCGTCGGGGTGAGGAGGCCCTTCTTCTTGCCCCGGCGGATCACGCTCGCGACGAGGTCCGAGGAGTTCCACTCGGTGAAGAACACCCGGTAGCCCCTCGAGGCGAGCCACTTGCCGAGCAGCGCGGCCTGCGTCGACTTGCCGCTGCCGTCGAGCCCCTCGAAGACGAGGAGGCGGCCCGGATAGCCGTGGAAGGGGCTCGGCTTCTCATCGATCACGGGCGCGCACCTCGAGCTCGAAGACCCGTTCCATCGGCTTGCGCACCTTCTCGAGCCACCGCGAGGGGAGCGCGGAGCCGGCCCCGGAAGAAAAGCCCACCGCCAGAGCCCGGCCGCCGCGGCTCAGTCGGAAGCGCGGCCGCGCCGCCGCGACGAGCTCGGCGACCTCGAGGATCGCCCCCAGCTGGACCGCCAGCTCGAGGTCCGACGGGGCGAGGATGGGGAGGTAGCGCTTCTTCCACTCCGACGGGGGGGCCCCGCCCTCGTGGAGGTAGGCGGCCATCGACGCGAGGGCCACCTCGCGGGGATCGAGCCCGCCGACCGGGTAGTTCTGGAGCAGGTAGGCGGAGTGCTGGGCGTGGTTCCAGAGGTCGATCGCGATGCCGGCGTCGTGCATCCCGCCGGCCGCCCGGAGCGCGAGGCGCTCGCTCCGCCCCCACGATCGGCCGCGTCCGAGCAGCTCGAACAGCGCGAGCGCGGCGCCGGTGACCTCGGCGCCGTGGGTCCGCTCGAACGAGAGCGCCTCCGCGGCCGCGCTTACGGAGCGGTCGACGAGCTCCTCGGCGGGCGCCGGCAGCGAAGCGCCGATCGCTTCCAGCGCGATCCCCTCCCGGATCCCGCCGCCCGAGACGACCGTGTGGTCGACGCCGGCCGCCCGCATCAGCTGCTCGAGGACCACGATCCCCGCGAGGACCACGTCCGCCCGGTCCCCGCCGATCCCCGGGATCGAGCGGCGCTTGGACGCGGGCATCGGCCCGAGCAGCTCGTCGAGCGCCGCGAGATCGTGAGCGTACAGCCGGTAGCCGTGGACGCGACGCGCGGGGTACCCTCGGAGCTCGATCGAGGCGCGGGCGAGCGCGCGCACCGTCCCGCCCACCCCGAACAGGCGGTCCGCCGGGCCGCCGAGCGCCTCGACCGCCGAGGTGAGGGTCGTGCGCACGTGGTCCTCGAGCCGCTCCCGTTCGCGCCGCTTCGGGGGGTCGTGCTCGAGGAACCGTTGCGAGAGCCGGAGCGAGCCCAGCGGCAGGCTGATCGTCCCCGCGAGCGCCCCCTCCCTCACCGCCATCAGCTGGAGCGAGCCGCCGCCGAGATCGCAGACGAGGTCGTCCGCGAGCTCGCTCGCGGCCGCGACCCCGAGGTAGGCGTACCGCGCCTCCTCGGCCCCCGAGAGGATCCGGAGGGTGAGGCCGGTCGCCGAGGCGACCTTCCGGACGAACGCGCTCCCGTTCGGGGCGTCCCGGACGGCGCTCGTCGCGACGCCGAGCGTCCGCGACACCCCGAGCGCCCGGAGCGTGCGGGAGAACTTCCGCATCGCCGCGAGCCCGCGGGCGACCGCCGGCGGCGAGAGGGACCCGTCGGAGCGCGGGGCGAGGCCCAGGCGCGGCGCCTCCTTCGTCTCGAACACCGGGCGGACGGTCCGGGCGAGGGACGTCTCGAAGACGACGCATCGGGCGGTGTTCGACCCGAGGTCGATCACCCCGAGCGTCGACGGAGTCGAGGCACGCGGGACCGGCCGTCGGTGCCTCGCGCCGGGGCGACGGGCCACGGCGCCGGACCGCCGGACGGGTTAAACACGTTGGCGCGCGCCCACCGATTTCCTTACCTTCGCGCGGGAATCCCGACGCCGATGCCGGACGGGCCGGGGAGACCGCCCCGGGCCGACCCCCCTCTCAAGCTGCGGCGCGAGATCGAGCTGCTCGTCGGCCGGGTCGATCGCCTCGTGGACGAGACGGTCGGGCATGCCCATCCCCCGGTCGCCCTCCTGCGGGACCTTCACCGTCAGATGCGGCGTCTCGTGGTCGCGCTCACGATCTGGGCGCGACTCCTCTCGGCGGCGGACGAGGAGCGCGCGCGCCCGGTCGTGAAGCGCCTCCGCCGGCTCGCGCGCCTCGTCGGCCGCGTAAGAGACAAGGACGTCACGGCCGGCCTCCTCGCCCCGGAGGGCGTCGGGCCGGGGTCCCCGTCGGAGCGGCTCCTCGTCCGTCGATTCCTCGGTCGGATCCACGAGGACGCCCGGACCGGTCGGGAGCTCCTCAAGGCCTACCTCACCACCGCCCGGGGAGCCGGCGCGCTGGGCCAGGCCCGCGAGGCGTTGCTCCGTCCGCTCCGCCGCGGGGTGGGAGCGAGGATCCCCACGCTCCTCTCCCGGGAAGCCGGGGAGTTCGAGCGGCGGCTCCTCAAGTCGCTGCGCCGAGCCCGACGGACCCCCTCGCCCGAGCGGCTGCACCGCCTCCGGATCCGGATCCGGCAGCTCCGCCAGTTCTCCGGACTCTCCGGCCGGTCGGCGTCTCCGCGGCGTCCGCCGCTCCCGCGGGGGCTCAAGGATCTCCAGGCACGGCTCGGCCACCTGCACGATCTCGATGTCGCCCTGGCGACGCTCCCTCCCGGGCTCGAGGGGTCGTCGCTCGGGCGACGGCTTCGAGCGCGTCGACGGAGCACCCGGCGAACGATCCGGACGGAGCTCGCCCGCCTCCGTCTCGCCCGGGAGACGACGACCCGGACCCCCGGGGCCCGACACCGCCTTACCCCCGCGCGAGGGTGATCGGGCCGTGCCGTCGCTCGAGGCGGGGTTCCCGACGGCCCTCCGGACCGCCCTCGGGGAGACGGGCGCGCTCGGGGCGACGACCCGCCAGCTCGCCGATCGGCTCGACGACTCGCCGCGGCACGTCGAGGCCGCCCTCGGCGAGCTCCGGGACCGCGGCGAGGTCCTCCGGATCGGGCGGGGCCTCTGGATGCTCCGAGCGTACGAGGACCTCGGGGACCGCGACGACTTCCTGGGACCGGCCGAGTACGATGAGCGGTTCCTCCGCGAGGAGGGCGTCGCGCTCGGGGCGTGGCGCGGTCCGATCACGTTCCGCTCGAACGAGTCCGCCCCGGTCCATCGGTGGTGGCCGTACGTCCAGGGGTACTCCGCGGAGTTCGTGCGGGGCGTCCTCGAGGCGGAGGGCGTCGGGAGGGGCTCGACGGTCGTCGACCCGTTCGCGGGGAGCGGGACGACGCTCGTCGAGGCCCGACGGGCCGGCGCCCGGGCGATCGGGAGCGAGCTCCTGGCCCCCGCCCTGCTCGCGGCGCGCGTCAAGACCCGCTTCGAGCTGTCGCCCGACGCGCTCGGCGACCGGGCCCAGCACGCGGTCCGTGCCGCGCGCCGGGGAGGGCTCGACCCGCTGCCGTTCCTCAAGGAGACCCGCCGCCAGTTCGACCCGGGACCGCTTCGGGATCTGCTCGCCCTCCGGCATGCTCTCCCGCCCGGGGGAACCCCGACCGCGGACGCCGTCCGGCTCGCGTTCGGGGCGACGCTCGTCCCCTCGAGCCGGCTCCACCGGTCCCCGTGCCTCGGCTACGGACGACGGCCCGCGTCGGACGGCCCCGGCCCGATCGCCCGCTTCGAGTCGTCGATCGCGCGCATGCAGGAGGACCTCCGCGCGGGCCGCGCCGAGCGCGGGCGATGGGGGCCGCGCCCCACCGTCCTCGGATGCGACGCGCGGACCGTTCCGCTCCCGACGGGGACGGTCGATCTCGCGGTGACGAGCCCCCCCTACGTCAACGGGATGGACTACGTGATGAACTACAAGCTGGACCTCGCCTGGCTCGGTTACGCTCGCTCGTACGCGGACCTCGCGGCGCTCCGACGGGAGCAGGTCGCCTGCGACAACCTCCCCCGGTCCGAGACGGCCGCCCACCTGCGGACGGACGGGTCCGCCGACCCGTGGCTCGACGAGATCCTCGGCCGGATCCGGGAGAACGTCCTGCGCAAAGGAACGTACCGGCGGGACGACATGCACGGGATCGTGCGGCGGTACTTCGCCGACCTCGCGCCGGTGCTCGCCCGCCTCCGCTCGGCGCTTCGCCCCGGCGGGCGGCTCGTGATCGTGATCGGCGATTCGCTCCTCGCCGGGACGTACGTCCCGGGGGACCTCCTGCTCGCCCGGGCCGGGGCCCGTCTGGGCCTTGCGATCGACTCCGTCGAGGTCGCACGGCCCCGGCGCAGCGGCCAGCGCCGGAGCTTCCGCCTGCGGGAGTCGATCGTCACCCTCCGGCGGCCGGCCTGACGGGCCCCGCGCCCGCTCGCCGCTACGCTCTTCGCGCGCGACGGCGTTCCCTCGGGGCATGTTCTGCCCGCTCTGCGGCCGCCCGATGGTCGGACCGAAGGGCGCCGACGTCCCCTACCCGATGTTCCTCTGCCCGGTCGATGGGGTCGTCTACGACCGCCGGAGGGATCTCTGGCACGGGCTCGGGGAGATCGGGGGGCACCTCGTCTGCCCCGTCTGCGGGCATCCGATGGAGTTCGAGCCGAAGGAGCCGCCGGCGCGGATCTTCTTCTGCTACCAATGCGGGACGACGTTCGACCGGGCCCGGTCCGTCTGGTTCGGTCTCTCCTACCACCAGACGTAGCGGGGGGGAGGCCCGTCGCCTCGGGTCGAAGCAAACCCTTAACGGGGGCGGCCGGGGCTAGCTCGGGCGGACGCGAGCGATGCCGCCCCGGAGCTCGGAGCCCCCATTCCTCGAGCCGTTCCTCGGGGTCGTCTTCGACCTGGACGGGACGCTCGTCCTCTCGCACCACGACTTCGGCCGGATGCGCTCCGAGGTGATCCGCCTCGCCGAGCGCCACGGGGTGCTCCCGGGCCATCTCAGCCCCCGCGAGCCGATCCACCGCATCGTCGAGTCGGCCCGGGAAGAGCTCCGCGTCGCCGGGGCCCCCGACGGCGAGGTGTGGCGCTTCGAAGCGGAGTACGCCCGCGCGATCGACGCGATCGAGATGGAAGCGCTCCCCCGGACGGTCGTGCGACCGGGCGCCGCTCCGCTCCTCCGGGAGCTCACCCGGCGAGGATTCCGCACCGGCGTCCTCACCCGGAGCTCGGAGACGTTCGCCCGGGCGGCGCTCCGCGCGACGGGCCTGGACGGCTACTTCGCCTACCTCCGCAGCCGCAGCGCCCCCGGCCCGGCGAAGCCGTCGCCCGAGGCGCTCCTGTTCCTCCTCCACGAGATGGGGGTGCCGGTCGACCGCGCCCTCTACGTCGGAGACCACCCGATCGACGCGGAGTGCGCGGCCCGCTCCCGGGTCCGGTTCTACGCCGTCCTTCCCGACCCCTCGGAAGGGCGCGAGCCCGCCACGACCGCCGAGCGGTTCCTCGCCGCCGGGGCCTCCGCCGTCGCGCGGGACCTCCCGGACCTCGGACGCCAGCTCAACGTCGCGTCGGCGACCCCCGCCGCGTGAGCCCGGGCCGCTACAGGTACTCCGCCCACGCGTGGATGACCGCCCGCTCGGCGGACGCCCACGCCTCGGGGATCTGGTTCCATCCGGTCTTGAGGTCGCCGACGCAGTAGAGCCCCGGGATCGGTCCGCCCCCCTCGGCGAGCGCGCGGCTGTCGTCGTCGGTCCGGACGTATCCCTCCGGGTCGAACGCCGCGCCGAGCGCGCGGGGGATCGCCCCGTGCATCTCGTACCACCCGAGCGCGGAGAACCCGCGATCGTACGTCCGGTGAGCGCCGTCGGCAAACTTCACCCCGAAGCGATGCTCCCGAATCTCGTCGAACCCCACGATCTCGGGCGTCACGGCGCCGATCGAGCGTTCGGCGAGGGCGGCGACGAGCGTCGCGCGCTCCGGCTCCGCCGTTCCCTCGAGGAGGCGGTGGCCGTGGGTGAGGATCTCCACCGAGGCCGGGGCGAACTCGAGGAGATCCAGGGCGGTGCGCGCGGCGAACGGGTCGTGCCCGATCACGCCGACCGACCTCCCGGCGAGCTCGTGGCCGTCGCACAGGACGCAGAAGTCGACGATCGCCTGGTTCGCCCACGGGAAGATCGGATCGATCTTGCCGCCGACCTCGGGGATCCGGTCGACGACCCCGAGGGCGAGGACGAGGGCCCGGCCCTTCGCGACCTGCCGCTGCTTCAGCCAGTCGAACGTCGCGGCATAGCCGTCGGCCGTCCGTTCGGCCCGGATCGCGAGCGCCGGGGAGAAGACGTCGATCCACTCGCCGAGGCGCCGGACCGCCTCGACCTGGAGGTCGAGCAGACGGTGGCCCGAGATGCCGTCCGGGAACCCCGGGATGTTCGCCATCGTGGGCGCGTAGAACGACCGGGAGAACTTGGGGCCGCGATCGATCACCACCGCCGTCCGGCGGAGGAGCGCGGCCTTCATCGCGGCCTGGAGGCCGGCGTGCCCGCCGCCGAGGATGACGAAATCGTACGACTCGCGGAGCTTCGGCGGCCCGGGCACGGACCCGAGCAGCCGGGCGAGGGATTTGACGCGACGCGAGGCGTCGTCCGGGCTCGATCCGGCGTCGCGCGACGGCAAGCGTTAAAGGTCGCGGTCCTCCTCGGACGCGTCGGGTTCCCGACGCACGTGCCCGCCGACGCGGACGACGCGCCGATGCGGGGGACTCTTTTCCTCGAGGACGGGACCCGGTTCGAGGGCGACGGGTTCGGTTCGCCCGGCCGGCGCGTCGGCGAGGCGGTCTTCTCGACCGGGATGGTGGGGTACCCGGAGTCGCTCACCGACCCCTCGTACCGCGGGCAGATCCTCGCGTTCACCTACCCGCTCCTCGGGAACTACGGCGTCCCCCGACCGGGGTCGAAGGACGACGACGGGCTCCCGCTCCTCGAGAGCTCCGCCCTCCAGGTCCGGGGCGTCGTGGTCCGTGGGACGACGCGGCCCTCCCACTGGGCGATGGACCGGACCCTCGACGCCTGGCTGCGCGGCGAGGGGGTTCCCGCGGTCCGGGGCGTCGACACGCGGCGGCTCACCGAGCATCTCCGCTCCCACGGTGTCCTTCGCTCGGTCCTCGACGTCGGCCCCCGGGATCGCTCGCCGAGCGACGCCGAGCTCTCGGCCGAGATCGCTCGGGCCCCGGCGTACGCGGACGAAGCGCTCGTCGCCGAGGTCTCGCCCCGGCGACCGTCGGTCGTCGCGCGCGCTCGGGGTCCGCTGGTCGCGGTCCTGGATTGCGGGGTCAAATCGAGCATCGTTCGGGCGTTGCTCGATCGCGGCCTCAACGTCCTTCGCCTGCCGTACGACCACGAGATCCCGAGGAAGTGGAACGGCCGGCCGATCCGCGGTCTCCTCGTGGGCAACGGCCCGGGGGACCCGGTCACGCTCGGGGCGACGGTCGAGGAGCTGCGCCGGCCGTCGAACCGCGAACTCGTCACCCTCGGGATCTGCCTCGGCCACCAGCTGCTCGCCCTCGCCCGCGGCGGCTCGACGTTCAAGCTCAAGTTCGGCCATCGGGGCCAGAACAAGACGATCTGCTTCCCGGACGGGCGCGCGTACATCGTCAGCGAGAACCACGGCTACGCGGTCGCCCCGGAGTCGCTCCGCGGCACGGGGCTCCAGCCCTGGGCGACGAACCCGGACGACGGGACGCTCGAGGGGCTCCGCGACGCGCGGGGCCGCACCCTCGCGCTCCAGGGCCACCCCGAGGGGCACCCCGGACCGCAGGAGGCCGGCTTCGTCTTCGACCTGTTCGCCGAGAAGGTCCGCCGGAGGGCCGCGTGATCGAGGGGCTGCCGCGGAAGGTCATCGTCCTCGGGTCCGGGGCGCTCAAGATCGGCGAGGCCGGCGAGTTCGACTACTCGGGCAGCCAGTGCCTGAAGGCGCTCGAGGAGGACG
>JASIEC010000022.1 GCA_030046135.1 Thermoplasmata archaeon
TCTCGAACGCTGACGAGTCGGTGATCGGCACGTGGGTCCCCGGGGTGACGAGGCCCTGCTTGAGGGGGTTGTCGTCGACGATGTAGTCGATCACGTCGCGCGTGAACCCGCAGTAGCTGAGGAGGGTCGTGCCGGTCGACGGGGCGCCGTACGCCGCGATCGACGCTCCCGACGATCTCACTCCGCCGACCAGCTCCCGCAGTCGCTCCCGGAGTCCCGCGACCTTCTCTCCGAACGCGGCGTACGCCTCGAAGCGCGAGAGGCCGAGGCGCTCCTCCTCCTCGAGGATCGCCCCGACCGAGGAATCCACCGGCCGGGCGCCGGAGCTCGCGCGCTGAGCGAAGACCCGCAGCGACCCTCCGTAGACGTCGCTCCTGTCGGCCCGGAACGGCGCGAAGTCGGCCTGCGCGAGGAGGTTCGTGAGGGACCGGAGGGTGAAGCAGGAAAGGAGCTCATGGTAGAACGTATCGAACGCGACCTTCTCCGCCACGTCGGGGAAGTACGCCCGTCCCTCGAGGACGAGGACCCCGTCGGGGCGGAGGATCCGGCCCACCGACCGGAGGAAGGAGACCGGATCGCGGATGTGCTGGAGCACCTGGGTCGCGCTGACGACGGAGGCGGGCCCGTGCTTCGCGAGGAGCTCGTCGGCGGCCCGGTCGTCGAAGAATCGGTTGAGCGTCGGAACTCCCTTCGACCGCGCGATCTCGGAGATCGTGGGCGACGGCTCGACGCCCGCGATCCGGCTCGTGGGGGCGGCGCGTGCGATCGAGCGGAGCAGGAGACCGTCGTTGCTCCCGATGTCCACGAACAGGGAGCCCGGTCGCGGGGCCGCCGTCGCGACGATCGCCGCGGCCAGGGTCCGGTAGTGACTCTCGAGCGTCGCGCCCGTGGGGACGTAGGAGTAGTTGCGGTAGACCTTCTCGATCGCCGAGACCGGAGCCGGCTCGACGATCTGCACGAGATCGCAGCGGCCGCAGACGCCGACGTCCAGGGGGAACTCCTGCTCGTCACGGACCTCCGACGCCGGCACGAACGCGTTGCCGAGCGGCAGCGGGCCGAGGGAGAGGAACGTCCGAACGCTGCCGGGCGCGCCGCAGACCCGGCAGGCCGTCGGAGGGTGAACGGCCGACGGAGAAGTCTCCTGGCTCGCGGCACCTCGAGTCGCCGGGAGATCGCGCGAGGGAGTCATGGCGGAAGGAAGCCTCGGTACCCGCGTTCGTCCTCCGGCCAGTCTAGGACACGAGTCCCTGCGTCCCGGGTGATCAGGATCGCCGAGCCGGACCGGACCCGACGGCCGGCGATGGAGCGCGACGAGGCGAGCTCGACAACGACCTCGGCGACGTGCGAGGGGTCGAGCTGCCGGCGAGCGTCGCTCGCCCCGAACAGCGCGGAGCGCATCCCGGTGTCCATCCCGCCGGGGCAGACCGCAAAGTAGGCGACGCGCTCGTCATCCCGCTCCTTTGCGGCCGCGAGGGTGAGCGAGAGGAGGGCGGCCTTGCTCGCCGAGTACGCCGCGAGGCCGGGGACCGGAACTAGCGCCGCCCGCGAAGCGACGTTGATCACGACCCCGCCGTGGGGTTGGCGGAGCATGAGGGGCAGAAGTCGTCGGAGGAACGCGTAGGGTCCGAGGACATTGGTCGCGAAGCTCCGCCGGACGATCTCCTCCGAGGTCCGGGGAAGCGGGGTCGGAGGGTTGGCGAACCCGGCGTTGTTCACGAGCGCATCGAGCCGGCCCACCTTCGCCACGACCGACCGGACGAACGAATCGACCGCCGACGGGTCGCCCACGTCCACACGACGATGGAGCAGCTCGCCGAGACCGGGCGGGGTCGCCGACGTCGAGCACGTCACCACCCGATACCCTCTCCGGACGAGCGCGAGCGCGACGAGCCGACCGAGCCCCCGGGTCGCCCCCGTGATCAGCGCGACGGGAGCGCCGGAGCTGTGGCGCGCGCGAGGACGCGCGGCCTTCGCCCGCCGTGGACCCGGGGACGAGCGATTCGACGTTCTCGGCATGGCAGCTAGGCCCGAGATCGGGAGCGAACGGGGACGGTGTGGATCGAAGAAGAGCGCGTCATGGACCTCTCTGGCGGGCCGCCGGACGGCGGACCGGACACACGCTCCCCGGAGGTGCGGGTGCGGGACCCACCCCCAAGGCGATCACGCGGAGGCCCGCGCGACGCCGGACTCCTAGGGAGATCTCTCGACGGAGATCCACGAGGGTGGGGGTCCGCATCGCCCGGCTCCACCGAGCCGGCCAGCGGGCGTAGGCGGGCCAGTCGGTGTGCAGGACCGCGAGGTCGGTCCCCCGAAGGGCGCCTTCCACCGAACGACAGAACGTGACCCGCGACGAACCCCGGCGCGGCGGGTGGGTCCAGGCGCGCCGGAAGTTCTCGAGGGCGACCGGGTCGTGCACGCGGACCTTCGCCCCCCGCCGGATCAGACCCTGGACGAGCGGGAAGGCACGGGATTCTCGAACATCGTCCGTCCCGGCCTTGAACGCGAGCCCGAGCACCGCCACGGTCCGGCCACGGAGTCGACCGGCCCCCGCCCGGACGAGGGCGAGGGCGTGCTCGACCTGGTCGTCGTTGATGGCGAGCGCGGTCTCGCCCGACCGAAACCGCTCCCCGAGCGCTCGGGACCGTTCGACGATCGCGCGGAGATCCTTACGGAAGCAACTGCCCCCGAAGCCGGGACCGGCGCGGAGGAACGCGGGACCGATCCGAGGGTCCGCTCCCGTGGCCTGCATCACCTCGTCGACGTTCCCGCCAAGGCGCTCGGCGAGGCGCCCGACCTCGTTGGCGAACGAGACCTTCAGCGCGAGGAGCGCGTTGGAGGCATACTTGACCAGCTCCGCCTCGGACGGGGACATCTCGAACACCGGTGCCCCGAAACCCCCGTACAACCCTCGGACCTGACGGAGGGCTCGGCGGTCCAACCCTCCGAGGACGATCCTCGAGGGGTGGAGGGCATCGCCGACCATCCGGCCCTCGGACAGGAACTCTGGATTGAATACGACCCCGAGATCGAGAGGGCCCTTCCCGGAGCGCCGGCGGAGCCAGGGCTCGACAAGGAGCGAGGTACTCCCCGGGACGACGGTGCTCTTCACGACGACGACTCGGTAGCCAAGGACGGAGCGCGCCGCTCGGCCCAGCTGGTCGAGGCCTCGACGGAGGGGTCGGAAATCGATCGCCCCGCTCCGGAGCGAGGGCGTCGGCAGGCAGACGAAGATCGTCGCGGCGTGGGCGACGAGCTCCTCGACGCTGTCCACGACGACCAGCGTCCCGCGTCGGGTGGTCTCTCGCACCAGCTCCGCGAGGCCGTCCTCACGGTACGGGCTCTTCCCGTGCCGCACCGCGGCGCGGATCCCGGGGTTGACAT
>JASIEC010000130.1 GCA_030046135.1 Thermoplasmata archaeon
GAGTCGCTCGACGCGGTCCGGGCGCCGGCCTCGATCAGGACTCCGCCCGATCGAGAGCGGGATCCGCGAGAAGTCGGACGACTTCGTGATCCTCGACCGGATCGAACCGACGGTACCACTGGCCGACGGCCTCGAACGTCGGGGGCACGAGCAGGACGACCAGGGCATCGGCGGCGCGACGGAGTCGGAACCACGTCGAGGGCGGGCAGACCCCGAGCGCGACGACCACCCGGTCCGACCCCGCGCGCCGCGCGGCCTCGATCGCCGCGAGCACCGTCCCGCCGGTCGCGACCCCGTCGTCGACGAGGATCACGGTGCGTCCTCGAAGCTCCCGGCGCGGACGCCCTGCCCGGTAGATCTGCCGGCGGCGCTCGATCTCACGTTCCTCCGACGCGATCGCCGCCTCGAGGTCCACGGTCCGCAGACCGGCCTCACGGATCCGGGACTCGTCGAGGTACCGTACGCCGCCCTCCGCGACCGCGCCGAGTCCGTACTCGGGGTCCCCCGGCGCCCCGATCTTGCGGACCAGGAGGGCGTCCCACGCCCCCCCGATCCGCCGGACGATCTCGGCGGCGACGACCACCCCTCCTCGGGGGATTCCGAGGGTCAGGGGAGCGTCGAGGGTCTGCGCGGCGAGGAGCTCGCCGAGCTCCTGGCCCACCGCGACCCGATCCTCGAGCGGTCGCGGGCCCCGGAGGCGATGGGGCGGCTCGCTCTCGGCGAACGACGGGGGCGTGGCCCTCCCTTTCCCGGAGCGGCTCCGGGGGCTCCGGGTCCCTCAGGTCCCCGGGTAGTAGAAGTCGAAGCGACCGCAGCTCTGGCAGTAGTACAGGCTGAACGGAAGCAGGGTCTCGGGGCTCTGAGCGAGGTCGACCGCCGCCGACCCTGCCGCGCCGGGGTGGCCCGTGGCCCGGAGACTGTAGTGGCCGACCCATCGCATCTGCGCCCGGCAGTTCGAGCACCCGCGCGCGGCCGGGGACGTCCCGGGTCCGCCGGCGGTCGGCGGGGCCGATCCCCCGCCCGTCGGCGTGCCGCACGACGCGCAGGCGGCCGCGCCCGGACTCAACGGCTTGCCGCACCGAGTACAGAACCCCGAGCTCATCGGGAAGCGAACGCTCCCCCGGGGGTTGAACCTTGCGGCGGGGCGGAGGGGGGCGTGACAGCGCGAACTACGGCTTCCATGCGGGGGCGGAGTACCCCTCGGGGACGGCGGGCGGCGGGTCCCGGCCGCCGAACGGATCGGGTCTCGGCTGCGGGGTCCGGCCCTCCTTCCGGCACAGGTACGCGTCGATCGCTTCGGCCGCCTTCGTTCCGGCGGCCATGGCGTGCACCACCGATCGGCCGCCGGTGGCGAAGACCCCCTCGACGTCGGTCTCGTACCCCGTCCGGCCGCCTTCGGGCCAGCCCTTGTGGCCGATCTTGAGCCCGAGCGCGGCAGGGAGCCCCGTGAGATCCGCCTTCTCGCCGATCGCGAGGATCACGGTGTCGCACTCGATCGTGTCGATCGCGCCCTCGACGGGCCGGACCGCGCGCCGGCCGGAGGCGTCCGGGGCCCCGAGCTCCATCCTTTGGAACTCCATCCCCTCGACGCGACTCGTGCCCAGGATCGCCCGGGGGGACAGAAGCCAGCGGAACTCGATCCCCTCGGGCTCGGTCTCGCGGATCTCCTCCTCGCCCGCCGGCGACTCGCCCCGGGTCCGACGATAGGCCATGGTGACGTGGGCCCCGGGGGAGATCCGGCGCGAGGTCCGGACCGCGTCGACCGCGACGTCCCCTCCCCCGACCACGACGATCTTCCGCCCGAGGACGACCGCCCGGCCCTGGTTGACATCGTAGAGGAAGTCGAGCGCCGGCAGGACGCCGGGAAGGTTCTCCCCGGGGATCCCGGGGTAGCCGGCCTTGGACGCTCCGATTGTCAGCAGGACCGCTCGGTAGCCCTGCTCGAGCAGGCTCTCGACGGTGAAATCGACCCCGGCGGTCTTCCCCTCGACGAACGTGAAGTCGAAGTTCCGGAACCTCTGCAGGTCCACGAGCAGCTCGTGGTTCGGCATCCGGTAGCGGGGGATCGCCCCGGCCTGGCCCCCGATCGCGCTCTGACCCTCGAAGACCGTCACCGGGTAGCCCCGGAGGCCGAGCTCCCAGGCCGCCATCAGTCCCGCCGGCCCGGCCCCGACGACCGCCACGCGCTGCGCCCGGGGCGCGCTCGGAACGTACTCGAGGTCCGAGGTCCCGAACTCGAGGGCGGCCCGCTTGAGGTGGCGGATGGCGATCGGGACGCCCCGCCCCTTCATCACGCAGGCGTCCTCGCAGTAGTGGTAGCAGACCTTGCACAGGGTCGTCGCGAGCGGATTCTCGCGGAGCGTGAGGCTCGCCGCCTCGTCGAACCGCCCCTCGGCGACGAGCCCGATGTACCCCCGGCAATCCTGGGTGATGGGGCACGCCTCCACGCAGAACGGCAGCGCGCACTGGAGGCAACGCTCGGCCTCGAGCATCGCCTCCTCGCGCGTGTAGGAGCGGAGCACCTCCCGGAAATCCGAGATCCGCTCGCGCGACGGCTCCTCGGGGACCTCGATCCGGACGTACCGCGAATCCTCGGCGGTGACGACTCCGTCCATCGGTTCGCCTCGGCCGACGGAACGACCCCTCTCGGAGGCTTAAATCCCTCGGGCCCTGTGACAATCTCTCGCACGCGGATCCGACCGGACCGCGGGCCCGGAGCGGGGAACCCCCGCCCCGGGGGAGCCCGTCGCCGAGCTCCGCGAGCGCGCTACGGATCGAGGTCGAAGTAGATCTTCACCGTCGCGTGATACTCGCTCACGTGCTGGTCCTGGATCTTCCCCTCGAGCTCCGTCACCCGGAACCAACGGAGGTTCCGCACGGTCTTCGCGGCGGTCCGGATCGCGTTGTCGGCGGCCTTCGCAAACCCTTCGGTCGAGGTCCCTACGACCTCGGTCACCTTCTGCACCATGGTGGCACCCAACGGTCGAGGCCCCCGCCCCGGTTGACGGTTTCGGTGAGGATCTCTCGCCGGTCGGGGCCCCGGCAGGTGGGAAGGCTCTCGGGAGGGCTGCCGGTGGGGGATCAGCTCGGGGGTGACGCCGAACTGCCCGTCGGGGCGCCGGCCGGCGACGGTGGCGAAGCGAACGGCACGCTCGAGCTCGCGGGACGGGGAGCCGGCGTAGGCTCAACCGGCTCGACCTGGAGCGACCGTGGCTTCACGCGCACCTGGATCGTCTCCGCCTTCGGGGTGATGAGGTTCCAGCCCGCCTTCAGGATCGACGCGCCGACGAGGTACTCGACGATCAGGAAGACGAACGTCTCCGTCGTCTTGAGCATCCCCGAAACGCCCCCGAAGATCGGCGAGAGGACTGAGCCGAGGCCGCTCCCGCTGCCGATCGACTGGCTTGGGGAGCCCCCTCCGGATCCGCTGGCCCCGGTCCCGACGGAGATCAAGGCGACCGACTGAGCGCTGTTCCCGTTCGAGTCCTGGATCATGAGCGTGACGTTGTAGGATCCTCCGTTCGCGTACGTGTGCGTCGGGGCCACGGCCGACGAGGAGTTGCCGTCCCCGAACGACCAGTAGAGCGTCGTGATCGAGCCCGCCGAGGCGGTCGACGTGTCGTGGAGGCTCACGGTGTTGCCCGTCACCGACCAAGTGAACGAGGCGGTGGGGGCTTGGTCGGTCGGAAGGTGCTGGATGTCGGTGTACGCCTGGTAGAACCCGAAGAGGAGGAGTCCCACCCCCACCACGAGCACCGCGGTGCCGATGGCCCGCTCGTACTGGGACTGCATGTGACGAGTTCGTCGCTCCCCCTTCTTCAACGTTGGCTTCCGCCGGTGCGAGGGGCGTCGCCGCGCGTTCGAAGGAACCCGAGCCGTGCCACGGGCTCGGTCCCCGGCTCGGAGCTGGGGCCCCAACGGGCCCGGCGGTGAAGCGGAGGGCGGCCGGAACTCGCGGCCCGGGTAAGGAACGAGCTCTTAGGCTCCGGGGAATTTCCTGGAGTATGGAGAACTCCCCGACGCCTCCCCTCCGGAAGCTCACCCGTGAAGAGGCGGCGGTGATCCTGCATCGGGGCACCGAACGCCCCTTCTCCGGAGAGTACGAGCGCACGTTCGAAGCGGGGACGTACTCCTGCCGGCAGTGCGGCGCGCCACTCTACCGGTCCGAACGCAAGTTCGATGCGGGCTGCGGGTGGCCGAGCTTCGACGAGGAGATCGTCGGGGCGGTCCAGCGGATCCCGGACCCGGACGGGGAACGGGTCGAGATCCGATGCGCCCGGTGCGGGGGCCATCTCGGCCACGTCTTCGAGGGAGAGGGGTTCACCTCGAGGAACGTCCGGCACTGCGTCAATTCGATCTCCCTCACCTTCCAGCCGAAGGCGACTCCGCGATCGTAGGCCGCGCGACGCACGGCCTAGGAACGAGAGAGCGCCGCGGTAGCGAACTCGATCTTCGAGCCACCCCGCAGCGATTGTTCCTCACGGTCCCGCGGGAGGGAGTCGCTCTGGCCCGAGGCGTTCGCGACCCGAACGCCGGGGCGGCGGGCGACGCCCGCGCTACTTCACGACGGTCGCGAAGGTGTACTTCGCGGCCTCGGTGTGCTGCATGAGGTGCTCCCCGATCTCGTCCCCCTTGAGGGACTGGAACCCGCAGACCAGGCAGCGGTAAAGGACGAGTTCCGTCGGTCGAGGTCCCACGGTATCGAGCGGAGGAGCGGGTGTCATCGCGACCACGTAGCAGGGCGGGTTTGTAATAGGTTTCCCTCCACCGGCGTCGCGCCTAAGAGCGGCCCGGACGTGCTCCGCCGCATGTCGGCTCTGCGGCGTCCGGGGACCTTCTCGATCGTCGCCTGCGACGACAAGCTCGAGTTCTGGGGCGTCGCCGTCGCGACGAAGCCGATGAGCGTCGGCGGGATCGTTCCCTGGGCGGAGTGGCGCTCGGGGGCGCTCGCAACCCAGGCGGATTCCAACTACAGCTACGGGGCCCAGGGCCTCGCTGCCCTCCGTCGGGGACGGTCCGCCGCCGACGTCGTCCGTCTCCTCACGGGGGCCGATCCCGGCCGCGACCGTCGCCAGCTCGGCGTCGTGGACGCTCGAGGGCGATCGGCGGCGTGGACGGGCGCCGAGTGCCACGCGTGGGCCGGCCACCTCGAGGGGGAGCACTACACCTGTCAGGGGAACCTTCTCGCCGGGGATCGCATCGTGCCGGCGATGGCCACCGCGTTCGAGACGACCGAGGGGCCGATCGCCCGCCGGCTCTACGCGGCGCTCGTCGCGGGGGCGAAGAACGGGGGCGACCGGAGGGGGACCGAGTCCGCGGCGCTCCGCGTGGTCCACCGCGAACCCTGGTTCGACTCCGCCTGGCCCGACCTGTGGGTCGACCTGCGCGTCGACCAGAGCCCGAGGCCGGTCCTGGAGCTCGGGAGGCTCCTTCGGCTCGACGAGGCGAACACCCGGACGATGCTCGCCTCCCGCGAAGTCCGGGAGAGGCGACGCCGGCTCGCGACCGCGTCGCCGGGACCGTCCCCGGCGCGCATCGCTCGGCGACCCTAATCCGTCCGGGCGGCCTGCTCTCCTCCGGGGCCGCCGCGATGGGAGGATTTCGCTACGAGCGCACCCCGATCCCCGAGGAGTCCAAGGACGCCCGGGCGGCCGGGTTCGGGGAGATCCTCCACCCGTACACGCCGGAGGAGGCCGTCCTCGAGGCGCAGCGATGCCTCGCCTGCGCGATGCCGTTTTGCGTCCAAGCCTGTCCGATCACACAGGACTGCCGCGGCTACATCTCGCTCGTCGCCCAGGAGAAGTTCGACGACGCGGCGAGGCTCACGCTGCGGGAGAACCCGCTCGCGACCGTGCTGTGCAAGACCTGCTACCACTACTGCGAGGAGGACTGCGTCATGGGAGGGCGCGGGGTCCCGATCGCGATCCGCCATCTGAAGCGCGCGGCGCTCGAGCTCGGGAGCTCCGACGTTCTCTACGTCCCGAGCGCCCCGAAGCAGCAGCGAATCGCGATCGTCGGCTCGGGCCCGGCGGGCCTCATGGCCGCCTGGGAGCTCGCGCTCCGCGGCTACTCGGTGACGGTCCTCGAGAGCCAGTCGTTCCTCGGCGGCCAGGTCGAGACGATCCCCAAGTACCACCTGGACGGGACGGAGCTCGACGCCGATCTCGCGCGGTTCCGCAACCTCGACGTGACGTTCGTCACCGGCCGGAAGGCGGGGGTGGATTTCACCCCGGAGAGCCTCCTCGCGGACGGGTACCTCGCGGTCTACGTCGCGATCGGCGCCTCCGGTCCCCGGACGCTCGGCATCCCGGGCGAGCAGCTGCCGGGCGTGTTCTACGCGCTTCCGTTCCTCCGGGCCGTGAACCAGGGCGACGAGGGCCTCTTCGGCCGCCGCAATCGCAGCGTGGTCGTGATCGGTGGCGGCGACGTCGCGCTCGACGCGGCCCGCTCGGCGATCCGTCTCACCGACGGCGCCCCCGTGACGGTGATCTACCGGCGCGCGCGGGAGGCGATGCCCGCGGGGCCCGAGGAGGTCGGGGAAGGGGAGGAGGAGGGCCTGCGGTTCCTGTTCGAGCGCACCCCCGTCCAGATCGTCGGGGAGGGCCACGTCCAAGGGATCGTCGTCCGCCGGGTCGAGGCCGGCCCGCCGGATCCCTCCGGCCGGGCCACTGCCCGGGAGGTCCCCGGGTCGGAGGAGACGATCCCGTGCGACACGGTGATCGCCGCGGTCGGAGAGACGTCCGACGTCGCGGGCCTCTCCCCCGAGCTCGACCTCGACCGGGCGAGCCACCCGTGGCCCGAGGGGCGCCGGCCGGACTGGATGACGGACGTCGAGGGGGTCTTCGCGTCGGGCGGCAAGTCCGTCGTCTACGCGATGGCGGCCGGGACGAAGGCCGCGGAAGCGATCGACGCGTACGTCGCGAAGAAATCCGGGCGCGCGCCGACCGCGAGGCCGGACCCGTTCGGGGGACCGGCGCCCGCCCGGCTGCCGGACGGCTACGGCGGGCCGACCTGGCAGCTGTAGTGCCGCCGCGGGGCTACGTCGCCGCGCGCGAACCCCCGCGAGGCGGGAGCGGCGCGGCCGGCGCGTCGCGCGATCGAAGCTGCGCGGCATGCTCCTTGCGGAACTTGGCGAGCTTCGGCGCGATCACGGCCTGGCAGTACCCCCGCTCCGGGTTCCTCCGGTAGTAGTCGCGGTGGTACTCCTCGGCGGGGTAGAACGTGGTGAACTGGACGATCTCGGTCACGACCGGGTGCCGGAACACCTTCTCCGTCCCGAGCTCGCGGACGACCGCCTCGACGGTCGCCTTCTCCTCGGGCGTCCGGTAGAAGACGGAAGAGCGGTACTGCGTTCCGACGTCGCCGCCCTGCCGGTTCTTCGTCGTCGGATCGTGGGTGGTGAAGAAGACCACGAGGAGATCCCGGTACGAGATCCGATCGGGCCGGTACGTGATCTCGACCGCTTCCGCGTGACCGGTCTCGCCCGTGCACACCTGCTCGTACGTCGGGTGAGGGACCGTCCCGCCGGTGTATCCCGGGAGGACCCGCTCCACCCCCTCGAGCTCGGAGAAGACCGCCTCCGTGCACCAGAAGCAGCCTCCGGCGAACGTCGCGGTGCGGAGCTCGGGGGCGCCCGCCGGGGTCGAAGGCGTCATCGGGCGGGGAAGGCGGCCCGGGGTCTTGAGCCCTCCGGGACGTTCGGGGAGAGGAGAGCCCGGAGCCCCCACCCGCCCTCGACGGTCATCGCCGGTCGAACGGGCCGGGCGTCCGCGGGGCCTCGGGGGCCGGTCGGCGAACGCCGCGGGGTCCAGCCATCGGGAGCTCCACCGCCCCGGACGGGGCCCCGCGCGCGTGGCGCACGTACGCTCCGTAGTACGGAAGGCGAGTCGTGATCACCCTGCGGAACGCGTCGCGGAGCGCGGCGTCCGTGAGACCCCGCGTCGCGACCAGGTCGTCCTGGCGGTTGAGGCATCCCTTGAGCTCCCCCTTGTGCGTCACCCGGATCCGGTGGCAGTTCGCGCAGAACTCCGAGTTGTACACCGGGTCGACCAGCTCGACCTCCGCGCGATCGAAGAAGTACACCCGCCGGTGGTGCATCTCGCGGACGAGGACGCGGCTCGCGTGCTCCTCGAGCCAGCGTCGGACGGCGGCGATGTCGACCGCCCACTCCTCGTGGGCGACGAGCTCGGGCATGAACTGGATGAGCTGGAGGCGGAGCCCGTCCGTCGACCCCACGAACTCGATCATCCGCGAGAGGTGATCGACCGTCCGGCGGAAGACGACGAGATTGATCTTGACCGGGGTGAGCCCGACGCGGACCGCCTCGCGCACGCCCCGGAGGACCGGGGAGAGCGAGCCGCCCCGGATGGCGCGGAACTCCTCGGGGTCCAAGGAATCGATCGAGACGTTCACGCGCTTCAGGCCGGCGGCCCGCAGCCTCTCCGCGCGCGACGCGAGCATCGAACCGTTCGTGGTGAGCGACACGTCGGGGATCTGGCGGACCGTCCGCTCGACCACCTCCTCCAAGTCGGACCGGACGAGCGGTTCGCCGCCGGTGAACTTCACCGAGCGGATGCCGAACTCCCGAGCGACCGCGACCAGGCGCTCGATCTCCGCGGGCGAGACCTCCTCGTCGTGCGGCGACCGAGGACGCGCGACCGGGCCGAGCCCCTCGTCGTGGCAGTAGACGCAGCCGAAGTTGCAGCGCTTGGTGACGCTGATCCGCAGGTCGGTGACCCACCGCCCGTACGCGTCGGTGAGCATCGGACGACGATACGTCCGACGGCGTAAGAGCGTGCGGGGCGGCCGGGACTAGCGCGCCTCGAGCGGTCGGGGCGTCTCCTGGAGGGGCAGGCTCGTCGCGTACGGAGCCCCCCGCCGGACGAGCCCGACGGTCACGTCGGCCCCGACCGGGAACCGGGCGAGCGAGGTGACCAGCTCCCGGACCGTGCGGACCTCGAACGGCCCGACGCGCACGAGGAGGTCGCCCGGGCGGATCCCCCCGCGATGGGCCGGGGAGCGGGGAACGACCTCCGCGACCCAGAGTCCCGATCCCGGCTCGAGAGCGTGCTGGCGGGCGAGCTCGGGACCCAGCTCCGCGACGGAGACGCCGACCCACGGTCGCACGACGCGGCCCGTTCGGCGGAGCTCCTCGGAGACCCTCGCGACGGCGTGGATCGGGATCGCGAAGCCGACCCCCTG
>JASIEC010000131.1 GCA_030046135.1 Thermoplasmata archaeon
GTGACCCGCCAGGCCGGGAGGAGGTGGCTGGCGTGCCCGAGGCGGTACGTCGGTCCCCCTCCGATCCGGATCTCGTGATGCCGAAGGTGAGCGAGCAACCGCGCCACGGGCTCCTCGTGCCCTTCGATCCTCGCCTGGACGGACGGGGCGAGGAACCCCGAGCGCTTCAGCGTCCAGGTGACTCTCTTCGTCGTGGAGTTGGCCCGCGATCCGCCGCGAGCGGTCCACGAGAGCGTGGCGATCGCCGTCTCGCCCGAGAGAAGCTGGAACGTGTGCGGCGACTCCGCCGTCCGGATCCAGCGCAGGGCCGACCGGTCGACCGAGGAGAAGGCGGCGAGCTCCACGGCCCCCTACCACGAGCCTTCTTCATAACGGAAGAGGGGCCGACCCATCGGCACGATCGGACCGGGCGTTCGTCCCGAGCCCGCGTGGCGCGGCCCCCCTTTGTCCGGGAGGCCTTGGACGGGTTCCGCGCTATGGCGCAGCCAGACCTCCTCACGGCGAAGACGGGGCCCGACCGCGGAGGGCCCCGCCCACCAAGCCGCCGCTACCGGCCGACGAGCGCCCGGGTCCGCCGGATCCGTCGGCTGGGCTCCCCGTCGCGACGGGGCGCCCGCGCGGCCAGCTCGAACGTCGGGAGCCGTACGGCTCAGCGGTTGACCTCCACCAAGAGGACCCAGGAGTCGAGGATCGCGATCAGGATCGCTAGGAGCATGCCGGCGACCAGAAGATAGTTCGAGATCGAACCACCGACCAGCGCGGTCCCGGCCGCGCCGAGGAAAAGGACGGCCACCACTGCGACCAGGACGAACTCGTAAAACGCGACCTGCCGATACTCGGTCGGGTTTAGCCGGAAGACGGTGGCGCTCAGTCGGAAGACTACGTAGGTGGCGGAGATCGCCACCACGAGGAGGACGATTCCGAGGTCCAGGTTCGATTCGCCCGGAATGAGTTGGAGGGAGGAGAGGACCAGGACCGTGACGAGCAGCGCGAGCGACTTCATCGCCCGTGGCGGCAGCGCCGGGACCGCGATGATCTTCGACATGTTGATCGAGATCCCGACGAAGAGGAGCCCGGTGAGGGCCGCCGAGGCCCCCACCTGAGCGGCGAAGAACGAGTCCCACGACGGCATCGAGGCCCTGCGGAGTGAGAGGCGACGGGGGATAACCCGCACGGCGAGCGGGCTTGGGGCCGGCCTCACCGAACGGCGAAGGCCCGAGACCTCTCGGGCCCCTGCGCTGGCCGTGGGTTCGACCCCGGCCAAGCAACGGTGCGGCGAGATTGGTTTTGGGGCATCGGCGAGCGTCCGGACGTACCCGCGCCGCGGAGTAGGGTCTTATACCTCGGGTCGACCCATCTCCTCTCGGTGGCCCCCCGTAAGCGCTCCCCCCGCAAGAAGGGCGAATCCTCCGACGCTGCCACACCGGCCGGGGTCGGGTCTCCAGCCTCCGACTCCACCGAAGCGACAGGATCGGGCGGTTCCCCGCCGGCGGCTGGGCCGGCCGATGGCACCGGGGCCTCGGCGGGCGACGACGCCTCGGGGTCGCCCGTCCCGGCGGGCGAGGCTCCTGCGGACGGTGCCGACTCAGGGTCAGGCCCCGGCATCGCTCGCGCGATCGAAGAGTCGTTCGAGCAATTGGGCAAGAAGGTCGGTCGGATCCGGGTACGCCGGGGCACCGTCACGCAACCTCCCCCGGCCTGGCAGCCGGACGAGGTGACTCTCGGCTTCGCGATGGTCTCGGACGAGACCGGCGCGATGCATGAGCTCCCCGAGCCCACCGTTCTCGCCACGATCTTCGTCTCGGTCGAGACCGACCGACGACGCCTCCTCAATCAGCTCGCGGGCCGGGGGGACGAGGAGATCGAGGCGGTCGCGAACCTGTACTGGCCGCTCATCGTGTTGCCCGGGCCGCACCCGCCGGAGGTTGCGATCTTCGACGGGACCGGAGTCTGGAAGCGATCGTTCCGCTACACGCTCCCGCCCACCCTCGAGCATGTCCAGGCCCTGCTCGAGGCCGCGGTGCCGCCGACGGAGTACCTGGCCCGGATTCGGCAGCTGACGCCTCAGTTCGCCTACGATCCGGGCGCCGAGGTGTTCACCGTCGAGGGGTTCCTGCCCGTCGATCCTCCCCTGCTCTTCGATGTCCTCTCCCACAGCGAGTTTCGCAGCGATCCCCAGTCTCCGCACGCGGGGTTCCTGCCGGCCCGCCACGAGGTCGGCTGGTACGTCAACACGGCGCGGGAGATGCAACGGTGGCTCGATCGGTTCGACGCGGACCTCGGGACGCTCTCCGCGTTCCGGGACAAGCTCCGAGGAGTCCTTACGGAAGGGGAGCGTCGCCTGGACGAGGAGTACATCCGGCTCCAAGCCGAGGCCCAGGAGCGCATCCGGGACGCGACGGCCCGGAGCGAGGCGGAGATCGCCGAGCTCCACGGTCGGCACCGCGAGGAGATGCGCCAGCATCTGTCGGCGATGCGAGGCGCCCAGGGAGCGGTGGTGCGCGGCGAGGCGTCGGTCGCGACCGCCGACGCGCTCTCGTTCCGCGCGACGCATCGGCGGACGCAGGGGGAGACTCATCTCGCCCGCCGCCGCCAGGCCGAGGACCAGATCCGGCACGCCCAGCGGACCACCGCCGAGGCGCAGAAGGAGATCGAGAAGATCCACGCCCGGGAGCGAGCCCTCCTCGACCAGGCGATCCGCCGCGTCGCCGACGTGGAGCAGCAGTACGCGCGGGCGCTCGCGGACCGCGAGCTGTTCCGGGACGAGTTCTCGGCGGCGGGGGTCGACCTCCTGCAGGCGATCGACGGGCAGGTCGCCGCGCGGACGACCCAGAAGAACCTCCTCGCCGGCTACTTCATCCCAGTGGCGAACCTCGCCGGGGTCCGGGTCGTCTGGTTCCCGCTCTGGCTCGCCACGCTGCGGGGCCCCCGCGGGGTCCGACAGCTCGTCTTCCCCCCGATGCAGGTCCGGGCGGAGAAGCGGCTCGGGCAGAGCCTGAAGCAGTTCTTGGGCGGGGTCGTGCTCCCCCTCGAGCCCCGAACGGCTCAGTTCGACAAGGTCCTGCGCGCAACGATGGAGGAGGCGCTTCGCAAGGACCCGTGGCTCTCCACCGCGACCCAGGAACTCACGCGGGCGGCGGATGTCCTCGTCGATCCGGACGTCCTCCACCGGGTGAAGCTCGGGCTGCGTGAGCTCAAGCAGGCCGGCTGGATCACGCCGAAGCAGGAGCAGAACTTCTTCGAGGCGAGCGTCGCCCGGTCGCAGCGGCGGGCGATCGTGACCGCCGAGACCCCGTACACCGGACCGACGGGAGCGGTGGGCGGGACCGTGCCCCCCCGGCCCGAGCCGGATAGTGCCGTTCATCCTTCTGAGCCCCCGTAGGGGGC
>JASIEC010000132.1 GCA_030046135.1 Thermoplasmata archaeon
GAGTGCCTCTCGCAGATCCCGCTCAAGGCGAAGCGCTGCTCGTTCTGCACGTCCCCCGTCACGCCCGCCGCGTAGGAGCCCGGGGAATCGCGGGGTCCGGCATCCCCGCGGCCCGGAACCCCCGGGCCCGGATGCGGCACGAGGCGCACCGGCCGCACGGGACCCGTCCCCCGGCGTAGCAGCTCCACGTCAACGCCCACGGGACCCCGAGGCGAGTCCCGAACCGGACGATCTCGGCCTTCGAGAGACGAAGAAGGGGCGCGCGGATGCGGATCGTGCCACGGCCCAGGACGCCGGCCCGCGTCGCGAGCCGGGCCATCCTCTCGAACGACCGGAGGTAGTCGCCCCGGCAGTCCGGATACCCGGCGTAGTCGACCGCGTTCGCCCCCAGGTAGATCGACCCAAGACGGTGGCTCTCGGCGTAGCCGAGGGCGATGGAGAGGAGGATCGTGTTCCGGGCCGGGACGTACGTCGACGGGATCGAGCCGGCCCGGGGTTCCCGGCTCGGCAGGCGCCGCTGGGGCCGGGTCAACGCCGAGTCGAGCAAGGGCCCCAGGGGGAGATCGAGGACGACGTGCCGGGCCACGCCGTACCGTCGGGCCAGCGCGCGAGCCGCCCGAAGCTCCCGTCGGTGCCGCTGTCCGTACCCGATCGTGAGAGCGTGGACCGGGGGGGCCGCCCGGCAGGCGACCGCGAGGCATGTCGCGGAGTCCAACCCCCCCGAGAGGAGGACGACCGAACCGCGGGCCGAGCCGGACCGGCTCATCCCCGCCCCACCGCAGCGAGCGTGACGGCGAGGGCGATCGCGACCGCGGAGAGCATGCCGAGGAAGTTCGTCCCGCCCTTCGAGAGGTAGCCCCGATTCTCGAGGGTCTCCCCGAGCACCGAGTCGACCTGGCACCCGAGGAACCCCGCCGCGGTGACCGTCGCGAGGAAGACGCCGACCGGGACGATCGCCGCGCGGAACGCGACGAAGAATCCCCAGCCGACGACCGCGGTCCCTCCGGCGCCGGCGAACGCGAACAGTTCCCCGACGGCGGAGACGCCGCCGTTCGTGCCGCTCTCGACGCGCTTCAGGGTGAGCAGGCTCCGCGCCTCCCCCGAGAGGACCCCGAACTCGCTCGCGAGGGTGTCGGAGACCCCGAAGGCGAGGGCCCCGGCGTACGCGACCGCCGCCCAGGCGGAGGGGATCGCCCGGACCCCCGCGCCGGCGGCGAGGGCGACCGGCAGGACGATGTGCGCGACAACGTTGGAGACCCCCCGCTCGCCCGCCGATCCTTCCTGGACGTGGCGCCGGCGCTTCTCCGCGAAGCGGTAGCGCGTCGCAACCGAGCTCGCGACGACGAACAGGACGAGCAGGAGCAGGTACGGAAACCCGGCGAGGACGACGATCGCGCTGCCGAAGACGGCGGCGACGACCCCCGCCGACGCCGTGAGCGCCCCGCCGGTGATGGCCGCGGCCGCGAGCGCCGCCGTGAGCGCGACGCCCACCGCCCCCCAGAACAGATCGAGCACCACGGCCGTTTTCGGGCCGAGGGCCGCGTGGGTTTAACGACTTCGAGCTTCGAGCCGAGGACCGCTCAGCCCCGCGCGAGGACGCGGAGCACCGCGGCCTCGAACGTCTCCGCCCGGAGGTCCGGGACGAGCCCCGCGGCCGCGAGCTCCGCCTCGACCTCGGTCTCGTGGCCCCGCGAGCGGACGAGGGCGGTGAGGAGCCCCAGGCGCTGCCCTGCCCCGATGTCGGCGGCGCGATCCCCGACGATTGAGCTCGAGGCCAGGTCGAGCCCGAGCTCGTCCCGGGCGCGCTCGAACAGCCCGGTCCCGGGCTTCCGGCACGAGCAGTGGGCGGCGGGCTCGTGAGGGCAGTAGTAGAACGCGTCGACCCGCGAGCCGTACGGGCGGAGCATTTCGTTCAATCGGGCGTGGATCCTCTCGACATCGCTCGTCGTGTAGAACCCCCGCTCGACGCCCGACTGGTTGGTGACGCAGACGACGAGCTCGCCGTGGGCCCGGGCGAGCGCGAGGGCCGTCCCGACCCCTTGGAATAGCTCGAGGCGTTCGGCGTCCTTGAGGTAGTGAAGGTCCGGTCCCAACGTTCCGTCGCGGTCGACGAACAGGGCGCGACGGATCGTCGCCGCGTGCGCCGGGCGGGCTCCTCCACCGTCCACGGAGGGTCGTTGTTCGCGACCCGGCAGATAAAGGCAGGGGCGAGGGTGGGGCAGCGAAGGGGAGCGGGGTGCACGGGGCGACGGGGGTCGAAGGCTGGGCGTCGCTCGGGGCCGCGCTGGACAAGGCCCTCGAGCCGTGGCGCCACGGAGCCTCGCCAATCTCGCTTCTCTTCTCGGGAGGTCTGGATTCGGGCCTCCTCGCCTGGGAGCTCCGGCATCGCCCGGGTCTCTCCCTGGTCACCGTCGGTCTCCGCGGAGCCCACGACCTCGCGGCGGCGCGCCGCTCGGCGACGTGCCTCGCGATGCCCTGGGCCGGAACGGTCGTTGACGACACCGAGCTGGAACGGCTCCTCTCCGCGCTCGCCTCGGAGCTCGGTGGGGTGGGGCCCGCTCGGACGGCGATCTTCCTCGCGCTGGCGGCGGCCGTCGCCGCCTCCCCCTCGGGACCCGTCCTCTGCGGCCAAGGGGCGGACGAGCTGTTCCTCGGGTACCGCCACTTCGAGAGGCTCGACGTCCGCTCGGCCCGAGCCCGGGCGCAGGAAGACCTCCAGCGCCTCGAGGGCGAGGACTGGCCCCGGAGCGTGAGGATCGCCCAACGGCTGGGACGGGAGCTCCACGCTCCGTTCCTTCATCCCGACGTCGTGCGCGCGGCGACGGCCGTTCCGATCGAGCTTCGGCTGCCGCGATCGGAGCCCAAGTCGTACCTGCGGGAGTGGTCCGAGTCTCGCGGGGTCCCGCCCGAGATCGCCCGCCAGCCGAAGAAGGCCCTGCAGTACGGTAGCGGGATCGACCGCTGGCTGCGCGCTCGGCGTCGGGCCGAGGGCTAGCGGACGACCGTGCCGGCCCGGCCCTCGATCGCGCGCGGGAGGGACGGGATGTCCGTGATCACGAATCGGCGGCCCCCCCGCCGGAGAAAGTCGAGGCCGGCCGCGACCTTCGGCCCCATGCTGCCCTCGCCGAACTCCCCCCGCCGAGCGTACTCCTCGAGTTCCGCCCGGGGGACCTCGCGCAACCACCGCTCGCCCGGTCGACCGAACGCCACGGCCGCGCCAGGGACGTCCGTCACGACGACCAGCGTCGAGAGCCCGAGTTCGCGTGCGACGAGGGCGGCCGCGAGGTCCTTGTCCACGACCGCCTCGACCCCCCGGTACTCCCCCCCGGCTCGACGTACGACGGGAATCCCGCCCCCGCCCGAGACGACGAGGACCCACCGCGTGCCGCCCCGCCCTCGAAGCAGCCGACGTACGGCGGGTCCTTCGAGCCATCGGAGCGGCCGGGGGGACGGCACGAGCCGCCGCCAACCTCCCCGCACGGTGTCGTGCACCATCTCCCACCCCTGCTGCTTCCGGAGGAGCCGGGCCTCGAGCTCGGTGTAGAACCGGCCCACCGGTTTCGTCGGCCGCCGGAACGCGGGGTCCGCGGGCCGGACCTCGGTCCGGCTGATCACGACGAGGACCGAGCGATCGACACGGGCCCGGCGCAAGGCCGGAGTGAGCTCGCTCTGGAGGAGGTACCCGATCTGACCCTGGGTCTCCGCGCCGAGGACATCCATCGGGAGCGGAGGGACCTCCCGGGCGGCGAGCTCGTTCTGCCGGAGCAGCGCCCCGACCTGAGGGCCGT
>JASIEC010000133.1 GCA_030046135.1 Thermoplasmata archaeon
GGGACCCCGATCTCGCTGAAGAGACCCTTGTCGGGCATGAGCGGAGAGATCACCGGACCCCAGCCGCGCGCCTCCCGGCCCGTGTCGTCCTTCGATCCCCTCTGGCCGCGGTCGCTCACGAGGGCGCTCTGGTCGACCACGAGGCCGCAGTCGGCGCAGACGATCTCCCCCCGGATCTCGTCGCGGATGAGGTGGGAGGACCCGCAGTTCGGGCACACGTCCGAGTCGGGGGCCGCCGGCTCGGCGGGAGCCGAGGGAGCCGCCCGATGTGCCGTCTTGAGACCCGACGCTCGCGCGCCCGAGGAGGCCGAGGATGTCTTCATAGCTTCTGCGGCCACCTAACCGGAACGGCTATTTAGCCCTTCGTTCCGGTAGTGTCTCTCTTGTAACTACAGCAGCTACAAGGAGCCCGGGTCTCGAGGCGGCCCTCGGCGGCCGGGAGACGCCCCCGGCGAGGTCCGGGGGCTCCGGACCGCGCGCTAGGCCGCCGTGGCCACGAAGACGCACCCGCGGGCCGCGTGCTTGGTCGGGTCGGGCTTCGAGACCTCCCAATGCTGGCCCAAGCGGGCCTCGAACACGGATCGGAGGAGCTCGGGGCACATCACCCGCCCGATCTCGGGGGATTCCGCGGTGCAGGCGAAGCAGCCGGTGACCTTGAGGGTGAGCGGCCGGTCCCGGACGACCGTCAGGCGGCCCATCGTGTGGGTGGCGTAGTACTGGGCGAGCGAGCGCGAGACCTCCTCGGGCGTGCGGCCTTCCACCCCGTCGGCGACCTCTCGCCCGAGCTGGCGGGCGATCGCCTCTATCAGCTCGGGGAGCCGAAGGTTCAGCTCCCGGACCCCGGTCGCCCTCATCCCGAGCTTGGCGATCTCCTTGAGCCGCTGGAACGGGACCGTCTCCTTGCCCGCCACGACCGGCAGGACCACCGACGGGGGCTGCTCGAGCTCGACGAACCGCTCCTCGGGCCGGGTCGCGGGGGCCCACAGCCGGCGGTGGTACTCCCGGGCGAGCTGGACGAACGCGGGTGCCGTCGACCAGAGCGCGACCTGCTCCTCGCCGGACCGCCCGAGGCCCTCCTCCCCCGAGACATAGAGGAGCACGCCGGTCCGGTCGACGATCGCCGCCCGGCTCGAGATCGGCATGTTGGAGTGGCGCAAGTCGGCGAAGGCGGCGAAGTGCTTCGCGACGGCGAGCTCGGGGCCCGTGACCTCGGTCACGACCCGGACCTTGACGCCGCGCCTCGCCGCATCCCGGAACACCCGGTCGACGCCCGCGTCCGTGAGCCCTCCGAGCCAGGAGCTGCCGCCGGTGAGGAGGATCTCCTTCTCCGCGGCGCCGCACCGGCGGGCGAGGAACCGCCGGATCGACGCGCGGCCGTCGAGGACCGTGAACTTCCGGGGGTCGTGCCCGTCGACCTCGTCCCGCTCCTCCTCCCACGCGGCGAGGATCCGGGCCCGGTTCTGCTCGAGATCGCGGACGCGCTCGCTCGCCCGGTGGATCCAGCGGTCAACGAGCTCGCTCGGCGGGGTCGCGAGGAAGCGCAGCGGGCTCGTGCCCGTCGTGGTGAGCAGGCCCTCGGCGGTGAGCTGCTTCAGGACGCGGTACGCCTCGACCCGGTCGACGGCGGCGAGTCGCGCCAGCTCGCTCGCGGTCTGGGGGCCCCCCCGGCACGCGGCGAGGTAGAGCCTCGCGCCCTTCTCGGGGATCCCGTGCTGGCTCAGGAGCTCGAACAGGCCGGACGCCGCTCGGCTCACGTCCTAGAAGGGCACCGGCCGATAAGACGGTGCCGGCGCGGGACGGGCGCTACAGCGCCGCCTGGAAATCCTCGATCGTGAGCGGGAAGTCGACCTCGGCCCCGCCCGCCCTCGCGCGGAGGACCTCCCGGGCGAGCAGCCAGTAGACCGTCGCGAGGGCGAGGCGGCCCTTGTTGTTCGCCGGGATCACGAGATCGACGAAGCGGGTCTCGTTGTTGACGTCGCACAGGCCGACCACGGGGATCCCGATCGACACCGCCTCGCTGAGCGCCTGCTGGTCGGTCGCCGGGTCGGTCACGACGAGCGCCTTCGGCTCGAAGTACTCGGGGAGGTTCGGGTTCGTGAGGCACCCCGGCACGAACCGCTCGGCGAAGGAGATCGCCCCCGTTGTCTTCGCGAAGATGCGTACCGGCTTCTGCCCGTACTGCCGCTGGGAGACGGCGAGGATCCGGTCGCCCGGCAGCCGCGCGAGGAACTTCGCCGCGAAGCGGATCCGTCGGTCGGTCTCGCGCACGTCGAGGACGTGGAGGCCGTCGAATCGGACCTTGAAGACGAACCGGCGCATCGACGCCGACTTCTGCTGGGTCCCGATGTGGACCCCCGACGTGAGGTACGTGTCCTCGGGGATCAGCAGCTCGCCGGGGGCCGTCGACTGGCCGTCCGACGCGACGATCGGTTCCTCGGCGACAGCGTCCTCGGCCGGCATCGGTTAGCGAGCGGCGCGGCCGAGCCGCAGGAGTTCATTTAGCTTTGCCACGCGCTCGCCGCCGAGAAGGCCGCACTTGATCCCCCACGCCCCGGTCCCGACCGCGACGTGGGCGAGCCATCCCTCGGGAAGGTCCCCCGACCGGTGCGAGCTGACCGTTCGGAGGCCGCTCCCGCGGGCGAGGTCGACGGTGGCGAGGGTGTCGGTGAGCGTCCCGACCTGGTTGACCTTGATCAGGATCGAGTTGGTCGCCCGCAGCTCGATCCCCCGGGCCAGCCGGTCCCGGTGGGTCGTGAAGATGTCGTCGCCGACGATCTGGACGCGGCTCCCGATCGACGCCGTGAGCCGGGCGAACGCGCCGTACGACGTTTCGTCGAACGGGTCCTCGAGGTAGGCGATCCCGTAGCGCTCCGCCAGCTTGGTGACGAACCCGACCTGCCCGTCCTCGTCGAGCGTCTGGTCCCGGTACCGGTACTTCCCGTCGCGGTAGAACTCGCTCGCCGCGAGGTCGAGCCCGGGCCGGACCGGGACCGAGAGCTCGTCGCGGGCCTTGTCGCAGGCCCCGACCAGGACCTCGAGCGCGTCGACGTTCCCGAGCGGGGCGACCCACCCGCCCTCGTCCCCCCGGCCGAGCGCCTGCTTCGGGAGCCGGCGCTTCAGCTCCTCGCCCACGAGCGCGTGGACCCGGAGCGCGACCCGGATCGAGTCCTCCGGGCGCGGGGCGTCCGAGACGGCGAGGAACTCCTGGAACTCGGGGCCGCCGATCGCGTGGCGCCCGCCGTTGAGACAGTTGCCGACGATCGCGGGGAACGAACGCCCGTCGACGCCCGGCCGCGCGAGGACCTGCCAGAGCGCCCGGCCCGTCTCCTTCGCGAGCGCCTCCGCACTGGCCAGCGACGCCGCGGTCGCGACGTTCCCCCCGATCCGGGAGAACCCCTCGGTGCCGTCGGCGTCGTGGAGCCGGGCGTCGATCCCCGCGCGATCGGCGATGTCCGCGCCGACCAGCCGCGGCTCGACGCGCTCGTGGAACGCCCGGATCGCCTCCGGGACGCCCCCCTCCGGGAACGCCCGAGCCTCCGTCGCCCCGGTGCTGGCCCCGCTCGGGGCCCCGACCCGGGCTCGGGTCCCGCCGGCCGTGCGGATCTCCACCTCGATCGTCGCCTCGCCCCGGCCGTTGTAGATCGGGTCGATGCGGGCGGACGCGATCGCGGTCAGGGGGCCTCCACGAATTCGACCAAGACCCCGCCGAACGATGAAGGATGCGCGAACCCGACGGTCCGCCCCCGGGCCCCCGGCCGGCCCGCGCGGTCGACCAGCCGGCCCCCTCGCCGCTCGACGTCCGCGAGGGCCGCCGTGACGCTCGGCACGCGGAACGCGAGGTGGTGGACCCCCTCGCCGCGCGAGGCGATCGACCGCGCGATCGGCGAGTCGGACGACGTCGGCTCGAGCAGCTCGACCTCGGCCGCCCTGCCCCCGAGGAACCGCACCCGGACCCGCTGGGAGGGTACCTCCTCGGGGGGCCCCTCGGGCCGCCCGAGCACCGGGGCCCACCGCTCGGTGGCGGCGGCCAGGTCGGTGACGGCGATCCCGATGTGATCGAGCTGCACCGTCCTCCCTAGAACGCCCGGGCCGCGGGCTGCTCGCCGAAGAGAGCGCGCCAAACGTCCGAGATCTCGCCGAGCGTCACCCCGACGCGGACCGCGTCGAGGACCGGGGGGAGCACGTTCTCTCCCGCGTCCGTCGCCCGGCGCAGGCGGTCGAGCGCCCCCTGGGCGCGCGGGCCGTCGCGGGCGCCCCTCTCCCGCCGGAGGCGGGCGATCTGCCGCCGCTCCTCCGCCGGGTCGATCCTCTGGCCCGCCGAGGACCGGCGAGTCCCCGGGAACAGCGAGAACCCCGGTCGGCCTTCCCGGAAGGCGTTGACCCCGACGACCGTCTCGCTGCCGTCCTCGCGGGCTCGCGCCACGCGGTAGGCCTCGCGCCCGATCTCGGCCGAGTAGAACCCGCGCTCGATCGCGCGGGGAGCCCCGCCCATCCCCTCGATCCGCTCGAGGTACGTCCGCGCCTCGCCCTCGATCCGGTCGGTGAGGTACTCGATCTCGTAGGCGCCTCCGACGGGATCGACGGTGTTCGGGACGCCGGACTCCTCGGCGAGGATCTGCTGGGTCCGGAGGGCGAGGCGGGCGGCCGGCTCCGTCGGGAGCCCGAGCGCCTCGTCGAGCGCGTTCGTGTGCAGCGACTGCGTGCCGCCGAGCACGGCGGCGAGCGCCTCCACCGTCGTCCGGACGACGTTGAGCTCGGGCTGCTGGGCCGTGAGGGTCGAGCCCGCGGTCTGCGTGTGGAACCTCAGCTGCTGCGAGCGGGCGCGGCGCGCCCCGAGGACCTCGCGGGCGAGTCGGGCCCAGAGCCGACGCGCCGCCCGGAACTTCGCGACCTCTTCGAGGAAGCGGATGTCGCAGGAGAAAAAGAACGACAGGCGCGGGAGGAACTCGTCGACGTCGAGGCCCCGCTCCTTCGCCGCCCGGCCGTACGCGATCGCGTTCGCGAGGGTGAAGCCGACCTCCTGGGCGGCCGTCGCCCCGGCCTCTCGCATGTGGTAGCCCGAGATCGAGATCGGGTTCCACCGGGGAAGCTCCCGCGTCGAGAACTCGATCACGTCGACGGCGAGGCGCATCGACGCGGCGGGCGGGTAGATGTAGGTCCCGCGGGCGACGTACTCCTTCAGCACGTCGTTCTGGACCGTGCCGGCGACCTTCGCCCGGGGGACGCCGCCCTCCTCGGCCGCCGCGACGTAGAGCGCGAGGAGGATCGGGGCGGTGGCGTTGATCGTCATCGAGACCGTCGCCTCCCCGAGCGGGATCCCCGCGAGCAGGGTCCGCATGTCCCCGATCGACGCGACGGGGACCCCGCACCTCCCGACCTCCCCCTTCGCCCGGGGGTGGTCGGAGTCGTACCCGTTCTGCGTCGGGAGGTCGAAGGCGATCGAGAGCCCTGTCTGGCCGCGGTCGATGAGGTAGCGGAACCGCCGGTTCGTCGCCGAGGCGCTGCCGAACCCCGAGTACTGCCGGAACGTCCAGAGCCGGCCCCGGTACATCGTCGGCTGGATCCCGCGCGTGAACGGCGGCTCGCCCGGGAACCCGATCCGCTCGAGGAAGGCGCCGTCGCCGTCCTCCGGGGGTCCGACCACGAGCGGGATCCGCTCCGCGGGGCGGGGGCGCGGCGCGGGAGGGGAGGGCGACGCCCGGGAGGGCCGGCGTCGCCGGGGGGTCGAGGCCCTCCGAGAACGAGCCGGGCGGGGCATCGCCGTTGAACCGGGACGGCGATATTAAGCGCCGTCGCGCCGCGCGACGAGGGGCCAGAGAGCGCTGAGGTCGACCTCGGCCCAGGCGACCGGCACGGGCACGCCCAGCTCGGCCAGGATCCGGGGGTGGATCTCCCCGAGCTCCGCGACCGCGTCGCCCGCGACGCGCACCCGGGCCGCGCGGCCCGGGATCGTCCCGGGGATCTCGGCCGGCTCCCGGATCGACCCGGCGTCGAGCTCCCGCAGCAGATAGTCGACGAGCGCGGCGGCGTCCGCGAACCCCGCCCCGTCGGACGCGGCGACGACGCCCGCGTGGTAGCGCGTCGCCGCCCCCGGCTCCTCGGCGGGGGCCCGGACGACGACCGGGCCGACCTCCGCGAACCGCTGCGGGTAGCCGTGGCGGGTGTTCCGGGCGAGCACCTCGAGGTGCGAGAGCAACAGACGGTCCCGGACGAACGCGAACTCGAGGGAGACCGGGTTCGCGACGGGGATCGGCGGGGGTCCCCCGAGTCGTCCTACGGTCGGTTCGGCGACGAGGAGCGGGGTGTGCGGCTCGGCGAACCCCAGGCCGAGGAGGTTCGCGGCGATCCGTCGGCGGAACTGGGTCTCGGGGCGCCGGCGCCCGATCGTCGTGCTCGGAGGGAGGATCCCCTCCTCCGGCCGGAGGCCGCCCCCGAGGACGTACTCCTCGACGACGTCGACCGGGGCGCCGAGGTCGGGTCTCCACGGGGGGACCGTCACCGTCCAGCCGCCCCGCGCGCGGCGGGCCCCCAGGCGGGCTCGCGCCAGCCGGGGGGCGACCTCGAGCGGACCGGTCGTCTCGCCCGACACCTCGCGCACGAGGGCGGACGGGACCGTGATCGCCCGGGTCCCGATCGTGGCGGTGCCCTCGTCCCGGCGATCCCCGGGGCCGGCGACCGCCGCCGGAGCGATCGACCATCCTCGGGCGGCGAAGACGACGAGCAGGAGGCCGAGGCCGTCCCGGACCGCCTTCTCGCGGGTCCCCGTCGACTCGAGCAGAAGCCCCCGGTCGCCGACACGGGCTTCGCCCGCGGTCCGGCTGTTGAGCACCGGCGGAAGGCTCAGCACCGTGCCCTCGGCGTCGCGGAGCGTGAGGCACCGGTCGCCCACCCGCCCGAGCGCGCCGAAGCGGGCCGCCATCGGGTCGGAGGCGAAGAAGTCGGCGGCGCCGATCTCGTCCGTGCCGTGCAGCGGCGTGAACCGGACGGAGGCGACCGGCTCGAGAGAGTACCGGACCGGGAAGGCGATGCGGCGGAGCGGGTAGATGCCGAGGCTCATCGCCCGACGGTCGCGCCCGAGGGTCGCGTGGAGGAGCTCCTGGAACCGGACGGCCTCCGCGAGCAGCCCCTCGTCCAGGGTCCGGCGGGTGGGGGGCCGCACGATCGCCCCGGCCAGGTACGGTCGCACCGGGACCACCGACGAATCGACGGCGAACGGCGCCCCGTCGGAGGGGGGGCGTCCGCGCCGCGGTCGGGGGAGGCCGTGGGCCGAGCCGAGCGCTCCCTGGAGATGGAGGGCGAGCCCCCCTTCCGACAGGAGGTCGAGGCGGTCGGGGGTCACCGACAGCTCGAGGGAGGTGTCGTCCCGGCGCTCGAGCTCCGCCTTCGACGCGAAGAGGAGCTCCTCGACGTAGGCGATCTCGGGCGGCCCCGGTAGGAGCTCGAGGACGCGGGGGAGCGAGAGCGTGGAGCGCGGCATCGCTAACTCCTCGGCGAGCGCAGCGCGTCGAGGTCGTCCGAGAAGAGGTCCCGGATGTCGCTCACCCCGAGCGAGACCATCGCGAGGCGTGTGACACCGATCCCCCAGGCCAGCACGGGCACGTCGATCCCGAGCGGACGGAGGACCTCGGGTCGCAGGAGGCCCCCCGGGAACACCTCCATCCACCCGAGCTTCGGGTGCCGGACGTATGCCTCGAGCGACGGTTCGGTGAACGGGAAGTAGCTCGGTCGGAACTTGATCTCCCGGACGCCGATCCCCTCCGCGAACGTCCGGAACAGACCGATCAGGTGGCGGATCGTGAGCCCCTCGCCGCCCACGATCCCCTCGGACTGATGGAA
>JASIEC010000023.1 GCA_030046135.1 Thermoplasmata archaeon
GTCCCTCGGGGGCGACCGCGCGACGCCCCGGAGGCGAGCCGGAGACCCTCTCCTGAGCAAACGCTAAGTACCGCACCCCGGCTGGCCGAGCCCTTGACGGCCGCGCTCCGCCTCGCGGCCCCGGCGAAGGTGAGCGTGAGCGCGCGTCCGTCGTCTCGCACCCGGGGTCGGGAGGAGTACACCCGGTTCGAACGGGCCCGCATCCTCGGGGCCCGGGCCCTGCAGGTGTCGCTCGGGGCGCCGATCCTGATCGAGGTCCCCCCGACGCTCGTCGATCCGGTCGAGATCGCCGAGCGGGAGTTCGCCGCCGAGCGGATCCCGATCACCGTGCGGCGCGTCCGCGGGGCCTGACGGCGCCCCCTAGATCCCGGCGTCGTCGAGCGCCTTCGAGCAGCTGCACGTCGGAGGCGCGGCGAGCGTCGGCAGGAGGCGGTCGAGCACCGCGCGCATGCGTCCCAGGTTGCGATGCATCGTCTCGACGATCTCGCGCGCCTCGACCGGTCGCTCGGCCCAGACATCGAAGTCGGTGACCATCGCGAGGCAGGCGTAGCAGAGGGCCCGCTCGCGGGCGAGCGTCACCTCGGGGACGAGCGTCATCCCGATGACGTCGGCCCAGGTGCGGAAGAGCGCCGACTCGGCCCGGGTGCTGAACCGGGGACCCTCGACGCAGAGGTACGTCCGTCCCTCGGCGAACGGGGTCCCCGCGTCCCGGCCCGCCTCGGCGGCGCGGCGGAGGAGGTCGGGGCAGAACGGGTCGGCGAGCGAGACGTGGAAAACCCGGCCGCCGTCGTAGAACGTCGTCGGGCGCTGCTTCGTCCAGTCGAGGAACTGGCTCGGGAGGACGAACGCCCCCGGCGGGAGCTCCTCGCGGAGCGAGCCCACGGAGCTCACGGTGACGATCGCCTCCGCGCCCAGCGAGCGGAGCGCGTCGACGTTGGCGCGGTAGTTCACGCGGTGCGGGGGGATCGTGTGACCGGGTCCGTGGCGCGCGAGGAACAGGACGCGCATCCCCCCGACCGTCCCCTCCTCGATCGGCGCCGAGGGGGCGCCCCAGGGCGTCGAGACCCGGTGCGTCGCGCTCGCCCCCTCGGGGAAGAGGCTCGAGAGGCCCGAGCCGCCGACGACCCCGATCGTCCGCCGGGGCGGGGCGGTCACGGGCTCGCCCCCCCGCCGGACGGTCCGGCGCGCGCGAGCCAGCGGGCCATCACCACGTCCCCCCGCGTCCTCTCGAGGAGCGCCCGGGCCTGGTCCTGCTTCGGCTTCAGCTGGACGATCGCCCGGGTGGTGTCGAAGCGGAGGAGGCTCGCCGTGAGCGACTCCATCAGGCGGAGGCGCGCCTCGGCGCCGTCGAGATCGCCCCGGCCGAGGCTCTCGAGCGCGAGGCGGCGGATCTCCCCGACGAGGTCGCCGAGCCCGAGCAGGTACGGCTCGGGGTCGACGGAGAGCTCGAGCGGGCCGGGGAGCGCGGTGCTCTCGACGACCGCCCCGAGCAGGACCGCCTCGACCGCCTCCTGGAGCGCGTCGAGCGCGAGCGACTCGTCGCCCCGCGCCTCGCGCCGGACCCACTCGGAGAGGTCCGCGAGCTCCCGCCGGATCTCGGCGACGCCGGCCCCGGCGGAGCCGTCGGCGTGGAGGCGGGTCATGGCGATCTGGGCCCCGCGCCGGAGCCGGCGGGCCCGCTGGTAGAGGTCCTCCCGACGGAGCTCCCGCTGCCGGAGGTGCGTGTCGATCGCGGCGAGCGCGGTCTCCCCGAGGCCCGGTAGGGCCCGGGGGCGGCTAGCGGAAGAGGGTGAATCTCGCTCCATCGCCGCGTCCGTCCAGGAGGCCCAGGCGGACCCCCGCGTCCAACCATCCGTGCGCGTAGCTCACCGCGGCGAGGGCGCGCTCGGCGTCGCCGCTCTTCGAGAAGTGCTCGGCGTCGTGCAGGTACGCTCGGGCCATCGCGAGGAAATCGTCGGCGGCGCCGCGCAGGTACGACTCCGCGGGGGCCCCCGGGGCAACCGTCTCGAGCGCCTCCCGGGTCAATCGGAGGTACTTCTCGAGCAGCGGGGCCGGAGCCCCGCCCCCTCCGCGCTCCCCCATCGCCGGCTCACCCCTTCGGGACCTTCTCCCAATCCTTGAGGAACCGGGCGAGGCCGAGGTCCGTGAGAGGGTGCTGGACGAGCTTCTCCATGACGGCGTACGGCATCGTCGCGATGTCCGCCCCGGCCTTCGCGGCCTCGAGGACATGGACGGGGTGGCGGACGCTCGCCACGAGGACGCGCGTCGGGAACCGGTACGTCCGATAGATCGAGACGATGTCCCGCACGAGGTCCATCCCGACCTCGCCGTGGTCGTCGAGGCGACCGATGAACGGGCTCACGTACGCCGCCCCGACCTTCGCGGCGAGGAGCGCCTGGTTCGCGCTGAAGACGAGCGTCATGTTGACGCGCGTCCCCTCCGAGGCGAGGGTCTTCGTCGCGGTGAGCCCGGCCGTGGTCATCGGGACCTTCACGTAGATCGACGGATGGAGGCCCCGGAGGTGGCGCCCCTCGCGGAGCATCCCCTCGACGTCCGTCGCCACGACCTCGGCGGAGACCGACGGGACGCCGAGCGCGCAGATCTCCCGGAGCACCTCCTCGAACTTCCGGCCCTCCTTCGCGACCAGGGTCGGGTTCGTCGTCACCCCGTCGAGGATGCCGACGGCCCACATCGTCCGGATCTCGGTCACGCTCGCCGTATCGAGGAACAGCTGCACCGTCGACCCCTCCCGCCTACTCGACCTTGCCCCGGAGCCGGAGGAGGTCCCACGCCTCGTCACGGATCCGACGCGCGGACATCCCGTACCGGTCGAGGAGCGCCCACGGGTCCCCCGACTCCCCGAAGAGGTCGGGGACGCCGATTCGCCGCACCGGCACGGGGCACGATTCCGAGGTGACGGAGGCGACGAGGGAGCCGACGCCCGTGAGGACGGAGTGCTCCTCGAGGACGAGGATCGCCCCGGTCTCCCGCGCGGCCTTCAGGACCGCCGCCTCGTCGAACGGCTTCACCGACGCCGCGTCGAGGACCCGGACGGAGATCCCGACCTGCGCGAGATCCTCCGCGAGGTCGAGCGCGCGCGCGACGAGCGCCCCGACCGCGACGACGGTGAGGTCGCTCCCCGCCCGCAGCTCGGCGGCGCGTCCGATCCGGAACGACCCGTCGGTCACGCTGGGAAGGCTCTCGCGCGTGAGCCGGACGTACGCCGGCCCGTCGCGCTCGGCGATCGCGAGCGTCGCGGCCCGCGCGGTCGGCGCGTCGGCCGGGACGATCACGGTCATCCCGGGGAGCCCCCGCATCAGCCCGATGTCCTCGAGCATCTGGTGGGTGCCGCCGTCGCCCCCGACGAGGAGGCCCCCGTGCGTGGCGACGATCTTGACGTTCGCCCGGTTGTAGCAGATCGACTGGCGGACGAAGTTGTACGCCTGGCCCGCCGCGAAGACGGCGAACGTGCTCGCGAACACCGTGCGGCCGCCGAGCGAGACGCCGGCGGCCATCGACATCATCGTCGGCTCCATCACCCCGACGTTGAAGAACCGGTCCGGGAACTTCTGCCCGAACAGCTGCGTCCGCGTGGACCCGGAGAGGTCCGCGTCGAAGACGACGAGGTGGGGGTCCCGCTCGCCGAGCTCGACGAGCGTCGTCCCGTACGCGTCCCGCAGGCTCGCGGTGGGGGCGCTCGGGCTCATCGGGCCGGGAGCTCCTCGGGCGCCCCCAGGTCGGCGAGGGCCCGCTCGGCCTCCGCCTTCGAGGGGGGCTTCCCGTGCCAGGCGGACTTCCCCTCCATGAACGAGACCCCCTTGCCCTTCACGGTCCTCGCGACGATCGCGGTCGGCCCGTCGGTCGACCGCCGGGCCTCGGCGAGCGCCGAGAGGATCTGGGGGAAATTGTGGCCGTCGATCTCCACGGTCCGGTAACGGAACGCCCGGAACTTGTCGGCGATCGGCTCGATCCCCATGATCGTCTCGGTCGGCCCGTCGGTCTCGAGCCCGTTGCGGTCGAGGAGCACGACGAGGCGGGAGAGCCGGAAGTGTCCGCCCGCCATCAGGGCCTCCCACGTCGGGCCGGCCTGGCACTCCCCGTCCCCGAGGATCGCGTAGACGAGGTTCGTTCGTCCGGCGAGCCGGGCGTCGAGCGCCATGCCCACCGCCATCCCGATCCCCTGCCCGAGGCAGCCCGTCGACGCCTCGACGACCGGGAGCTTGCCTCGGTCGGCGTGCCCCTGGAGTCGGCTCCCGAGGCGGCGGAGCGTGAGGAGCTCCTCCTTTGGGAGGAACCCGCGGTGCGCGAGCGCCGAGTAGAGCGCCGGGGCCGCGTGGCCCTTCGAGAGGACCAGCCGGTCCCGATCGGGCCAGTCGGGACGCGCGGGGTCGATCTTCATCTCGTGGAAGAGGAGGGCGGTGAGGAGGTCCGTGACCGACAGCGACCCCCCCGGGTGGCCGCTGCCGGCGAGGTACGTCATCCGAACGATGTCGCGCCGGATCTCCCGGGCCGTAGCCTCGAGGGAGGCGACATCGACCCTTCCGGGCGACTCCATCATCGGCGGCGCGCGGAGGAGGGGCGGGCTATTTGATGGTTGGCGCGAGCCCGCGTCGCCGGGCGCCGGGACGGCCTCCCGGACGCCGTCGGCCGGCCCTCGAGCGAGCGGAGCGTCGCGATGTCCTCGGCGTACCGGGCGTAGTCGCGGTCGTCGAGCGGCGTCTCGAGGTACCCCGGCACGTCCCGCCAGCGGGGGTCTCGGACGAGCGAGCGGAACCCCGCGGCCCCGATCTCCCCGCGGCCGATGTTCTCGTGGCGGTCGAGGTGCGAGCCGAGCGGGGCCTTCGCGTCGTTGAGATGGAACGCGTAGACGCGGCGCGCCCCGATCGTCGCCTCGATCCGGTCGACGAGGGCCCCGTAGAGCTCGGGGGTCCGGAAGTCGAACCCGTTGGCGAACAGATGGCACGTGTCGAGGACGACCCCGAGCCGATCCGGGGCGGCGACCGCGTCGAGGACCGTCACGAGCTCCTCGAACGAGCCGCCGAGGGTCGTTCCCTGCCCCGCCGAGTTCTCGAGGAGGAGGCGGACCCGGCCGTTCGGATCGTCGGCGAGCGCGAGGCGGAGGCTCTCCTCGAGCGTCGCGAGGCCCGCGGCCGGACCGGCGCCGAGGTGCGCGCCGGTGTGGAAGATCAGCGCGTCCACGCCGAGCAGGCTCGCCCGGGAGATCTCGTCCTGGAACGCCCGGCGCGACTGGGCGAGCGTCGGGGGCTTCGGGCTCGCGAGATTGAGGAGGTAGCCGTGGTGCACCGCCGTCGCCCGGAGCCGGGAGGCGCCCACCGCGGCGCGGAACTCCTCCGCGCTCGCCGGCGCGACGGGCGGGCCGGCCCACATCTGCGGGCTCTTCGAGAAGATCTGGAGGGAGTCTAGGGTGAGCCGCTCGGCCTCGTGCGCGGCCTCCGCGAACCCGCCCGAGATCCCGAGATGCGCCCCGAGATGCATCGACCCGCGGACCGGCGCGCGGAATTAAGGTCGCCCGGTCCGCGCGCGTGATCCCGAGGGAGGCTGACAGCTTTCCGCGGTTCCCGTAGGCTCGCGCACTTCAGTACCGCGCGGAACGCCAGTGGGCTTAACTGCCGGGTTCGGAATGGGACCGGGTGTTTCCCCACCGCTTTGGCCGTCAGCCGCTGCGGGCAGGCGGCCCTCGCTATTTAACGTTGCAACGAACGGCGCCGCCGTCCGGTCCGCTGCGGACCGTCCGGAAACCTTCATCTCGCGCGGCGGGTCGGTTCGCGCCGCCCCCAACTCGGGTTCGAGCTCGACGGTGAGCGGAGACGGTCCCCCGACAGTCGACGAGTATCGGCTGCGTCTCGACATCGACTTCGCCGGCCTCCGCTGGAAGGGGACCGTCGGCTTCGATGTCCCGGCCGGGACCGCCTCCTGTCGCCTCGACGCCGAGGGGCTCACGATCGTCGGGGCAAAGGACGGGGCTCGCCCCCTGGAGCCCCGGAGCGAGCCGTCGGGAGAGCTCCGGCTCGAGCGCCCGACCGACGGCGCGGGGCCGATCTCGGTCGACTTCGAGGGCCGCGTGGAGACGAAGAACCTCTTCGGGCTCTACCGCTCGCGGCACGGGGCGGGGTACGTCCTCACCACGCACTGCGAGCCGACGGGGGCCCGAAAGATCTTCCCGTGCTTCGATCGACCCGATCGAAAGGCACGCATCGCGCTCACCGTCCGGGCGGCGCCCGACCTCGAGGTCGTCGCCAACACCTCCCCGACGGCCGTGCGCGCCGTCGACGGGGTCCGGGAGTGGACGTTCGCGCCCACGCCCCCGATGTCGACGTACCTGTTCTACCTCGCGCTGGGGACGTTCGATCGAAAGGAGGACCGCAGCCGTCGCGTGGCCCTCCGCGTCCTCACGCCGCCCGGCCGCGGGGAGGCCGGCACGTTCGCGGCCGGGGCCGCCGGACGGATCCTCGAAGCGCTCGAATCGTACTACGGCATCCCGTACCCGCTGCCGAAGCTCGACCTCATCGCCATCACCGAGCATGCGTTCGGCGCAATGGAGAACTGGGGCGCGATCAGCTTCCAGGAGACCCGGCTCCTCGTCGACGGGGCCAGCACCTCCTTCGCCCGGCGGGACGTCTTCGAGACGGCGGCCCACGAGATCGCCCACCAGTGGTTCGGCAACCTGGTGACGATGGCCTGGTGGGACGACATCTGGCTCAACGAGAGCTTCGCCTCGCTGATGGAGACCCGGATCAGCGAGCGGATCGACCCCGCGCTCGACGCCGGGACCGATTTCATCCTTCGGACCGCCGGCCGCGCGGTGGCGATCGACGGCGACTCCCTGCGCTCGACGCACCCGGTCCGCGTGCCCGTCGGCTCGCCCGACGAGGTGAGCCAGATCTTCGACGAGATCAGCTACGGGAAGGGCTCGAGCGTCCTCGCGATGCTCGAGGGCTATCTCGGCGAGGAGACGTTCCGTCGCGGCGTCGCGTCGTACCTCGAGACGTTCCGCTACCGCAACGCCCGGACGGCGGACCTGTGGGCGTCCCTCGCGACGGCGTCGGGGGAACCGGTCGCGGAGATCGCGAACCCGTGGATCGACCGCCCGGGGCACCCCCTCGTCACCGCCCGCCTCGGCCCGGGGGGCCTCGAGCTCTCGCAGCGTCGCTTCGGGTTCCTCGGCTCGACGGACGAGCCCCCCTGGCCGATCCCCCTCCTGCTCGACGTCGACGGGGAGCGGCGGAGGGTCCGGTTCTCCGAGCGGACCGCCTCCGTCCCCGTGCCCGCGTCGGCGACCGTCCATCTGAACCCCGGCGCGGTCGGGTTCTACCGGGTCCGGTACGACCGGACCCTCTACGATCGGCTCCTCGTGGGCTTCGCCCAGCGGCCGGGCCCGGACCGATGGACCGTCCTCGACGACCTCTTCGCCTTCCTCACGTCGGGGGACGCCGACTGGCCGACGTACGCCGCGTTCGTCCGGGCCTCGTTCGCCGCCGTCGACCGCCTGACGGTGGAGACGCTCACCTCCTCCCTCGTGGGGCTCGCCCTCACGTTCCCGACCGTCGCCGAGGTCCAGGAGCTCGCCCGGACGTACCTCGCCGCCCAGCTCGCTCGTCTCGGCTTGACCCGGCGGCCGGGCGAGCCCCCCGCGGACGGGATCCTTCGGGAGCGCGTGGCGTTCAGCCGGACCCGGATCGACGAGCGGTTCGCGGCGGAAATCGCCGGCCGGTTCGCGGACTGGGACCGCCTCGACCCCGACCTCCGGGCCGCGGTGTCGGCCGCCCGGGCCCGGACCGGGGGGACGGAGGGATACCGGGAGCTCCGCCGCGCGCAGGAGCAGGCGGCGGTCGACAGCGACGCCCTGCGCCTCGCCCGGGCGCTCGCGTGGACCTCGGACCCGGCGCTCGTCCGGGAGACGCTCGACTACGCGATCGGGGGTCGCATGAATCGCAGCACGATCTACCCCGTCCTCGTCCAGTCGGCGCTCAACCCGGTCTCCCGCGCGGTGCTGTGGCCGTGGCTCTCCGAGCGGCTCGGGACCCTCTCCGACGTCTTCCGGGGCAGCGGCTACCTGCCGCTCGTCCTCGAGGCGGCGCTTCCGCTCCTCGGCCTCGAGCGGGAGCGGGAGATCCGGGCGTACTTCGACGCGCGCCCGACCCCCGAGGGGGACCGGGGGATCCGCAAGGGCCTCGAGCGGATCACGATCCTGAGGGCCCTCGGCCGCCATCTCCCGGGCGGGCCCGGGGCGTAGGCCCGTCGCGCTCAGGTCGGCCGGGGGCGGGCGGCGCGTCCGGCCGCCCGCTCCTCGTCCGACCAGATGTACCAGGTCCCGTGGCCCTGGCTCAATCGCCGGCCGTCGGCGCCCTGGAGCTCCCCCTCCGCGAACGCGATGTGGCGGCCCCGGCGCAGCACCCGACCGACCGCCGAGAGGGTATCGCCCTCGCGCGCCGCGCGAAGGAACTCGACGTAGAGCGACGTCGTCGCCGTCGTCTCCTTCGGGCTGAGGAGCGAGACGACCGAAGCGCCCATCGCCGTGTCGAGGATCGTCGCGTAGACCCCGCCGTGGACGACCCCGTTGATGTTGAGATGGCGGTGCTCGACCCGGCCGGCGACGGTCGCGAAACCGCGCCCGCTCGCCTTCGGCTCGATCCGGAACCCGACCTCCTGGTGGAAGCCGCCGCGCCGGGCCGCCCGGTAGAGGTCGGGGAGCGGCCGCGTCGGGCGAGGCTCGGGAGGGGAGGAGGCGCGGGGCACGGCGGCCGGACGGGACGGCGCGGATAAGTACTGCGCGTCCCCGTCCCGCCGCCGAACGAGATGCGGAGCCGGACGGCCCGGTCGGCGACGTTCGAGGCCCCGCCGAACATCGCGCTCGTGAAGTACTGGGGCCTGCGCGACCGCGCGCTCGTCCTTCCGTTCAACTCGTCGGTGTCGATGACGCTGGACCGCCTCCGGTCCCGCACGACGGTCCGGTTCGACCCGAGCCTCGACGAGGATGCCGTCGAGCTCAACGGGGCGCCGGCCGCCGGGGGACCCCGGGCCGCGGTCGTCCAGCTCCTCGACCGGGTCCGCGCTCTCGCCGGCGTCGACGAGCGCGCGACGGTGCGGTCCCGGAACAACTTCCCGACCGCGAGCGGCCTCGCTTCCAGCGCGAGCGGCTTCGCGGCCCTCGCGGGCGCCGCCAGCGCCGCCGCCGGGCTCCGCCTCTCCCCCCGGGAGCTCTCCCGGCTCGCCCGGTTCGGCTCGGGCAGCGCCTGCCGGTCGGTCTACGGCGGCTTCGTCGAGTGGAGCGCCGGCCGGCGCCCCGACGGCCGGGACTCGGGGGCGCGTCCGATCGCCCCCGCCGGGCACTGGCCCGGGCTCGTCGATCTCGTCGTGATCGTCCGGGGAGCGCCGGAGAAGGCGGTCCGATCGCAGGACGCGATGCAGTCGACGGTGCGCACGAGTCCCGCGTACGCCCGGCGGCTCGCCGAGGTCCCGGGTCGCGTGGCCCGGATCCGTCGAGCGATCCGACGGCGGGACGCCGCCTCCCTCTTCCCGCTCGTGATGGAGGAGTGCGACAGCTTCCGGGAGGTCTGCGAGACGACGGTCCCGTCGCTCGACTACCTCACGTCGGTCTCGCGGGCGGTCCTCGCGGAGGTCCGCGCGATCAACCGGGCGGCGGGTCGCCTGATCGCCGCCTACACGCACGACGCCGGGGCCCACATCCACGTCTTCGCCCTCCGGCGCGACGTGCCCCGGATCCGCCCCCGCCTCCGGTCCCTTCCGGGGGTCGAGGTGGTCCGACTCCTCCGCGCCGGCCCGGGGGCCCATCCGGTGGGGTCTCGACCGGGGGTTCCGCGCGGCCGCCCTAGGTGATCCGGCGGTCGAACCCCTCGGAGGGGAGGGCGAGCCCCATCGAGCCGAGGACGCCCCGGACCTCCTCGATGAACCGGTGGCGGGCCTCGTCGTTCGTCCACCGCTTCAGGCCGTACTCGATCGCCCGCCGGCTCGTCTCGGAGTTCGAGTGGCCGAACATGTCGAGCGCCCGGGGATACCACTTGTCGACGGCGGCCTGGGCCTCCTCCTTCGTCCCGTAGTACCGGGCGCCGTCGTGCGCCATCCGGCGGAGGACGCTCGCCCCGAAGTTGAGGTGGAGCTGCTCCTCGCTCAGCATCAGCGGCATCGCGCGGGCGAGGGGGCCGTACGAGCACTCCTGGAACGCCCGGAGCTGGTAGACCCCGACCCGGTCGACGAGGCAGGTGAACGCCCCGGCGTCCGACCAGCGGTCGAACGGCATGTTGAAGGCGTCGAGCTTGTGGTGGCCCTCGGGCTTTGTGAGCAGCTCGTCGATCAGCCGCTGGCCCTCCTCCCCGAAGTCCCGGAGGATCCGGCACGCCTGGAGCCCGTGCCGGGCCTCGTCGGCGACGATCCTCGCCTCGATCCAGCGGTCCTCGAGCGTCGGGGCGCGGTCGAGCCAGGGCCGGTGCTGCTGGATGGAGGCGAACTCCGTGTCCGCCTGCACGACCATCAGCTTCACGATCAGCCCCCGCATGTCGGCGGGGAGCTCGTCGGAGCTCTCGTACTTCCGGACCCCCGCCGACGTCCCCCAGAGGATCTCTCGGACCGGCTCGACCGTCCGGCCCTCCTTCAGGCTCGGAGAGACGGGGGCGCCGTGGGACGACCCGGGCGAGGCCATGGTGCCGGACCTAGGCGCTAACGGCCCTTAAAGTTCGGCGGCCGCTTCTCGACGTACGCGGCGAGCCCTTCCTTCGCGTCCTCGGTGATGAACAGCCGGTTCTGCAGCTCCCTCTCGAGCGCGAGGCCCGAGGTGAGGGGCTCCTCGATCCCCTCGAGCACGGAGCGCTTGATCAGGCTGATCGCGCGGCTCGGCCCGTGGGCGAGCTGGGCCGCGTACGCCTGGACGTCCCGGGCGAACGACTCCTTCGGGTAGACGTAGTTCACGAGCCCGATCTCGAGCGCCTCCTTCGGCGTGAGGAGCCGACCCGTGATCATCAGGTCGAGCGCCCGGGCCGCCCCGATGAGCCGGGGAAGCCGTTGCGTTCCCCCCGTCCCGGGAAGGACGCCCAACTTCACCTCGGGCAGGCCGATCTTCCCGGAGTCGTCCGCCATCAGGCGGAGGTCGCAGGCGAGGGCGATCTCGAGCCCCCCGCCGACGCAATGGCCCGAGATCGCGGCGAGGACGACCTTCGGGGTCTTCGCGAACTTGTCGAGCGTCTCCTGGCAGTGGAGGCAGAACATCGCCTTGAAGTCCGGGTCGCTCTTCCGGAGCATCTCGATGTCCGCCCCGGCGCTGAAGAAGCCGGGGAGCGTGCTGGTGAGCACCACGACGCGCACCCCCTCGTCGAACCGAAGCTCCTCGACCGCCTCGTCGATCTCGCGCATCATCGCGAGGTCGTAGGCGTTCGCCTTCGGCTTGTTGATCTCCACGTACCCGACGAAGTCGTCGACGCGCGTGCGCACGTGCTGACCCTGCATCCTCGGCCCCTCCGCGGCGGCGCCGCGGCGACCGACCGCACCGCTGCGGGCGGATAACGGCGACGCCCTACGGAGGAGTCCCGGCGGCGCCCCGGCCCGCCCGGGTCCGCTCTTCGGTCCGGCCGTCGGGGTACCCGACGACCACCCGTCGGGCGAGCCCGACGAAGAGCCCGGACTCGACCACGCCGGCGATCTCGCGGAGCGCCCGCTCCTCGGTGGCCGGCTCGCGGAGCGGAGCCGAGGGCGCGAGGTCGAGGACCTCGTTGCCGTTGTCGGTGCGGAACGGGCGACCGTTCGCCTCGCTCCGGAGGTGCGCGCGGTAGCCGCGCGCCTCGACCGC
>JASIEC010000134.1 GCA_030046135.1 Thermoplasmata archaeon
GGCTCCTGGACCTTCTGACGGACGATCTCGGGTTCGACGACCTCGACGGGTTGGCCGTTGAGGCGGAAGAGACCGACCCCCTTGCGGAACGTCGCGCGAGCCACGGCGGACTTGCGCTTGCCCGTCACGAGGACGATCGCCGGCGCCTTCACACGCGGGCCCCCAGGAGGCGCGTGATCTCCTCGAGGCTGAGCGGGGGTCGGAGCGCGGGACGCGCCCGCGCGCTCGCGATCGTCTCGGGCGTGGCGGCGCGGTACGCCTCGGGGACCCCGATGTGGACCTCGAGGCGGTCGAGCGCGGCGACGCCCCGGCTCTTGAGGTGCGGGAGCATGCCACGCACCGTCCGCCGGAAGATCCGGTCGGGGTATCTCGGGAAGTGCGGGCCGCTCCGCTTCGAGCCTCGGGCGCGTGCCGCCGTGTACTGGGCGAGGACCATCGCGCGGTCCCCCGTCACGACGCTGCGCTCGGCGTTGACCACGACGATCGACTCGCCCCCCAGGAGGCGGTGCGCGATCTCGCTCGCGGCGCGTCCGAGCACAAGCCCGCTCGCGTCGATCACCGACGGGCCGGCCGGGGCGGGCGGGGACGGGGCGGGTTCAGGCAAGGAGCCGGACCCCCGCGCCGTCGGGCTTGGACTTGAGGAGCTCGTGGAGTGTTACCGCGGCGCCCCCCGCGGCGTGGACCTTCGCCCGTGCCTCGGCGGAGAAGGCGAACGCGCCGACGGTGAGGCGCTTCGAGAGGGGCCCGGCGGCGAGGAGCTTCCCGGGGACCGCGATCGTCTCTCCCGCCTCGGCGAGACGCTCGAGGCGTCCCACGTTGAGCGGGACGACCTGGTGGCGGGCGCGCTCGAGCCGGTCCGCGACGCTCTCCCAGATCGGGGCCTGGTTCGTGCGTCCCGCCCGGCGGAGCTCGACCAGGAGGCGGGCGAGCTCGGGATTCTGCTTGGACCGGCGACGAGCCATGAGCGGGAGCGGCCTTCGACCCGGGTCCTCGATATAAGCATTGCCGAGAACCGGGCGTTGCTCAACGCTCGCGGAGGCAGCCGTCGACGAGTTGCCGCGAGGAGCGCCCTTCGAGCCGCCGGCGCGGGCTAGCCCGGCCGCCGCCCGGCGCGCACCAAGAGTCGATGAGACTCCTCCCGAACAGCAGTTCGCGAGCCCCCCCAGCGAGCTGTCAATCCCAGGGCTAGAGCGCTAGGAGGTTGAGCCCCCCATACTTACATTTACAAGAACTCCTTACCGTGCGGCAGGGGTCGGCAGGTGATCGCGAGCGACCGGCCGAACGGCTAGGTTCGCGGGGCGGTACCTTCAGTCTTCCCAGAAGTTCGATATGGAGCGGAAGCCCGCGGGGACGGCGGCGATAGGGATTGCGATCGCGGCCTTGATGGTAGTCTCTGGGGCCGCTCTCATGCCTCCCGCAAGGGCGACTGGTCAGACTTCCGGCTCGCCCGTGCCTGCAGCCTCAACCTCGATTCCCCCTTCCGTTGGCCCGCCAGCCTCGGCCGCAGTCGCCCCCTTCGGCTCCAGCGATCCCGTAGGGGCCGTGCCTCCCCCCAATCCCAGCGAGGGTCCTTCCCCCGCCGTCGTGCAAAACGCGACGTGCAACAGTGGGACTGGACTCCCCAGCATCTGCCAAGGGGCCACGTGGTTCACGATGACGGCGAGCCTCTCCGCCTGGGAGAATCTTCTCATCGTTGAGGTCGAACCGTACTTCTCCGCCGCGTACGACGGGCACAACTCAGAAGTTACCCTCACTCTCCAAGGCCCCGGGTCCCCTACTGCTACCGAGCTGCCGGCCAACCTGTGGGACGAGCACCTATCGTTCACGGATCTGTGGTATCAGGACGTCTGGTACGCCGTCGTAGGGCCGGGCACCTACTCGGCCTCCGTCGGGGGCACGTTTGCGGGTTCCGGCAACGCGATCTTGCTCGCGTTCCAGGATGAGGGGTTCTGCGGCTCGGAGTTCCAGAACGGGAACTCGACGACGGCCAGTTCGTCCGTAAGCACGTGCAGTACGGGCGGAGGGGCGCTCGGCATCGTCTCGAGCATGCAGGATGAGAACTTCACGTCGGACCTCGGCTCCAGCCCGGGCGCCGGGACGTTGTACTCCAACGCCGGGAACTCGGCGACGTTCGCCGAGTGGGAGAGTGCGCCGGTCCCCGAGAGCTCGTACATCTTGCCCGCGTTCCTCAGTCCCAGCTCGGCCTGGGCTGAGGTCGCGATCTCTCTCGAGGCGTGCAACTACACGATCACCTTCAACGAGACCGGACTCCCCAGCGGGACGGCGTGGGACATCAACCTCACCGGGATGAACGGGAGCTCGGAGGAGGCGTCGACCGGCTCCACGATCACGTTCAGCGTCCCCTGCGCCTGCAACGGGATCAACGCGAGCAACGGCTCCACGTACAACTACTCCGTGAGCTCTCCGCCGTGCTTCGCGGCGAGTCCGTCGTCCGGCATCATCCAGGTGCCGGCGGGCCTCGCTTCGGGAAGCGAAGTTTACCAGCCCATCGCGTTCTCGGACTCGTGTCTGTGCAACTACACGATCACGTTCAACGAGTCGGGCCTGGCCCCGTACAGCACGTGGAACGTGACGGTGAACGGGGTGACGATCTCGACCACGATCATCACGACGAGCAATCTCACCATCACGTTCAGCGGGCTCTGCCCCGGAAACTATACGTTCACGGTAACCGCCTCCACGGGCTTCACCGCGACCCCGGCGTCGGGGACGCTCGTGGTCTCGGCTGGCACCACCGTGGGCGGGGAGGTGTACCAGCCGATCGTCTTCACGACGCCGTGCAACTACACGGCGACGTTCAACGAGACGGGCTTGCCCGTCGGATCGATCTGGTCCGTCACGTTCAACGGGACCACGCTGAGGGGCGTAGTTACGTCGACCGGGGCGGGCAGGACGCTCACGTTCTCCGGGGTGTGCGTTGGCTACTACTCGTTCAAGGTCACGGTCCCGAAGGGCTACACAGCGACGCCGGCGTCCGGCACGCTCGTCGTGGCGGCCGGGACGGTGCCCGGGAGTGAGGTTTACCGCACCATTTCGGTGGAGAACCTGGAGTTCCATGAAACGGGCCTCGCGAACGGAACCGCCTGGGACGTGACGATCACCGGCCGAGGGGTCCCGAACGGAACGGAGACCCAGACCACGAACGGGATGCTCATCAGTTTCAGCGTCCCGAAGGGGAAGTACACCTACCTGATTTCCAAGTCGTGCGACTACTCCGCGACCCCGCTCCGCGGGACCGTGACAGTTGGAACTGCCGTTCGAACCGTTGCGGTCACCTTTGCGGTGCTCGAGAAGACGGTGGAGTTCCATGAGACGGGCTTGCCAAAGGCCGCCCCCTGGACCGTGACCGTCACGGGACCCGAACCGACCCCTCCGTTCTCGATCGTGACGACCATCTACTACAGCGGTGCCAGGACGACCATCAAGGTCCCGACCGTCTGCGGGAACTATACATGGACCGCCTCCAACTCGGTCACCACCGGCGGCGTGGTCGTCTACCCCCACCCTTCGAGCGGAGTGTTCGCGATCCAGGTCCCGGCTACCTCGAACACGATTCAAAAGGTCCCCGCCGCGAACCCCATCGCAATCCGGTACACGACCGTCCCCTGACGCTGCCCGTTGCGGCTTCCCCCCCGCGAACCGGTCGGCCCCCTCGTCGAGGCGAGACCCTCGAGTCGCGCCGACGGTTCCCCCGACGGACCGTGCCGTCGGACCGGTCGTCCCCGGGGTTCGCTCTGCCGGTCGCCGCGAACGATTAAATACGCCCCCCCGCCATCGGCCGCCGAGGCGCCCGTCATGCGCAAATTCCTCACCGAGCTTCGCGGAAAGACCGTGATGACCAACGATGGCCAGATCCTGGGGATGATCGACAACTTCGTCGTCGACACCCTCTCGGGCGGGATCGCGCACGTCCTCGTGACGCCCAGCGAGGACGTCGAGCAGCGCCTCTTCCAGAGCGACGCGTCGGG
>JASIEC010000135.1 GCA_030046135.1 Thermoplasmata archaeon
AACGTCCGCGGTGCTCGCGACCGACCGAGGGATGTTCGAGACCCGAGCGGAGGCGGTGACGAGCCACCTCGCCGACGGTCTGCTCCAATTCCATACCCGGGAAGGGCCCGAGGGCGCGGTGCGGTTCCTCAGGGTGCCGAAGTGGATGGACGGGAAGGTCGTCGACCGGAACGTTTACTACGAATTCGATGGCAAGCGGATCGCGATCGATCTCAGGAACCGGGTGCTGTAGGGGGGAGTGCCACGCCGAGCGGGAGCTACGAGCGCTACGGGCTCACCGGCAATCCGTTCCGAGAGCTGGCCAGCGAGAACCTGGACGACGTCACGATCTACCACGTGAATCAGGCCTCCGACGAGGCGCTCCGTACGATCCGCGAGGAGGTGCTCGACCGGGAGAACCGCGCGGTGGTGGCGATCACCGGGCCTCCCGGGGCCGGCAAGACGCAGCGCCTCCGCGTCGCCACCGCCGAGGCGAAGGAGAGGGGCGCGTTCGTGGTGTACTTCGACGTCACCACGCGGTCCCCGTGGGTGATGCGCGGGCTCGCCGAGGCGATCCAGGAGGCGGCCCGGGGCGCCGGCTTCCAGAAGATGCTCGGCTCGCCGGCCTGGCTCCGGGCGATCGGGACGCTCGCACGGTCGAAGGGAGGCCTGTACAATCCGAAGGAGGCCGGCCGGAGGATCGGCGAGGCGCTCAACGCGACGAGCCCCTCGTTCCTTCTCCTCAACGACGTCCACAACATGACGGAGGCGTACGAGGCCGACCTGTTCGTGAAGACGCTCGAGGAGGTCTCGGGCGTCATGAAGCCGGGCGTGCTCCTCATGTTCAGCTGCTACGTCGGCTACCTCGCGTGGCTCACCGCGAACCAGCCCGCGTTCGCCGCCCGGATCAATCGCTCGATTCCGCTCGCCGGGCTCTCCGATGACGAGGCCCGCCTGGTCCTCGCGAAGAAGCTGCTCGCCAAGCGAATCGTCGAGGAGCTCGAGCCGACGTACCCGTTCGACCGCGAGGCGGTGCGGGAGCTCAACCTCGCGGCGAAGGGGAACCCTCGCCGGCTGTTCGAGCTTGCCGACGTGGCGCTCGAGCGGGGAGTCGCGACCCGTGCCTACCAGATCGACGGAGAGCTCGTCCGCGCCGCCCTCTCGCCCCGGGACGGGATCGCCCCTGGTAGTCGCGCTCCCGAGAAGGAGGCGCCGCCCCCGCCGCCGGCCGAACCCGAGGTCGCGGCCACGCCCCCGGCCCGTCCCGCGCGTCGCTCGCTCTTCAAGCGATCCGGCTGACGGGATCCTACGTCGCCTCGGCGCTCGTGAACACCGCGAGATCGATCGCTTCCTCCGCGATCTCCGCGGCGTAGACCGCCGTCCGACCGAGGCTGTCGACGACCGCGCCGAGCGCGAGGAGCGCCTCCCCGCGCCGGGTCGCGACGCGGTGCGAGAGCGCGTCGATGAGGCGCTGGTGCTCGACCCGGGCGTCGATCGCCTCGTTCGCGGCCTCGATGTTGTGGGTCACCAGGGCATGGAACGCTTTGTCGAGGATCGCGACCGCCGAGGCTCGGGCCGCTCCGAGCTGCTCGAGGATCTTCGCGTCGAGGCTCGTCTCCTTGCCGAGCACCGCCGCGCTCTCGGCGATCCTCTGGGCGTGCTCGCCGATCCGCTCGAGGAGCTTCGCGATCAGGCGGTGGCCGTGGATCGTCGCCGCCGCCGATCCGTCCGCCGGGGTGGAGTGGGCGAGGTGGTACTGCTTCGCGACCATCCAGTAGAGACGGCTCACGTCCTGCGCCCGCTGGCCGACGTCGTGGGCGAGCGAGTCGCTCGAGCCCTTGAGGGTCCCCACCGCGTCCTCGAGCATCGCTCGCACGGTGAGGTGCATGCGCCGCAGGCACTTGTCCGAGCTCAGCTCCGACGGGTCCGAGAGGTCCTGGATCAGGATCGAGGTCTGGGTCTCCTCGATCACCTCGGGCCCGATCACGAGCCGGCAGAACTCCCGCGCGACCTTGCGGACGAACGGCCCCCGGGCGGGCGAGAAGCGGATCTCGATGAGCCCGAACCCCGAGATGTACGCCCCGATGAACTTCCGGAGGAGGTGCTCCCGCGTCTCCTCCCCGCGCTCGTGGAACGACTTGCGGCGCACGGCCGGGCGGATCCCGGACCGGAGGCGGATGGAGACCGAGCCGTCGGCCTCGGTGTCGACGAACAGCGTGTCGCCCGCCTTCAGGCCGGCGTTCGTGACCCACCGCTTCGGGAGGGAGACAAGGAACGTCGACTTGCCCGCGAGCTGAAGCTTCCGGCCTTCCATGTCGGGCCCCCCGAGGGGATTGGGCGATCGATTACGGAGGCTTAAGGGCTCGAACTATAGTCTATAGTGGAATCGGAGCCCCCACGGAAATCCCGGAGGTTTCCCTCGGTCCGGGGTCGGATGCTCCCGGCGGGATTTGAACCCGCGTTACGGGGTCGAAGGCCCCGAATCCTTGACCGGACTAGACTACGGGAGCGGCCCGAGCCCGCGCACGACGGGCGCGCCCGCCTATCTCCGTTTCGCGTGAGAGGCGCTAGGGCCCGTCGCCGGCCCGGGGGGGAGGCAGGGGCCGTCGCGGAAGATACTCGCTCCGGCGCTCCCCGGTGATCGCGTAGACCGCCTTCTCGGCGATCTTGCACGCGTTGTCCGCCACCCGCTCGAGATGGCGGGCCCCGAGGAGCTCGAACGCGCGCCGGTCGCTCTCGGCGCCTCCCTTGCGCAGCAGCTCGATGAGGCGCTTCTGGACGTCGCGGTGGAGGGCGTCGACCCTGTCGTCCATCGGGAACACGGCCTTCGCTCGGACGGCGTCGTGCGCCAGGAACGCCTCCATCGCCTCGGTGACCATGTTCCGGGCCCGCTCGTCCATCTGCCGCAGGAGGTCGCGGACGTCCGGGTCCGGGTCTCCCGGCGCGTCCGGAAGGTAGCGGGAGAGGTCGTAGCCGAGACGGCCGACCCGATCGACACAGTTCGCGATCTTGAGGATCGACTCGGTCGTCCGAAGGTCGGGCCCCTCCGGCTGCATCACCGCGACCAGTCGGATCGTCTCCACCTCGATGTTGAGATCGTACCGGTCGAGCACCGCGTCGCGCGACGCGACGGACCGCGCGAGCTCTCGGTCCCCCTGGAGCAGGGCTCGCGTCCCGTCGGCGACCATCCCCAGCGCGAGCTGGGTCATCTCGCCGACGTGGTGCGTCAGCTCGGCGATCGCGCGGTGGTGGTCCTCGGTCAAGCCCCCCGTCTCTTCCTCCGTTGTCATCCGAACCTCCCCGTGATGAACTGCTCCGTGAGCTTCTCCCGCGGCCGCTCGAGGATCTCCGCGGTCGGGCCGACCTCGACGAGCCGTCCGGAGTGGAGGAACGCCACCCGGTCCGAGACTCGGGCCGCCTGCCCCACGTTGTGCGTGACGAGGATGACGACGATGTCGTCCTTGAGGCGCTGGAGCGTCGACTCGACCCGCTGCGTCGCCGCGGGGTCGAGCGCGCTGGTCGGCTCGTCCAGGAGGAGGACCCGGGGCCGGACCGCGAGGGCTCGGGCGATGCAGAGGCGCTGCTGCTGGCCTCCCGAGAGCGACAGCGCCGGACCGTCGAGGTTGGCCTTCACCTCCTCCCAGAGGCCGGCCCGCTCGAGCGCCTCGGTCACCGCGGTGTCGATCTCGTCCTCGTTCGCGCGGACGAGGCGCAGGCCGAAGGCGGCGTTCTCGAAGATCGAGATCGGGAAGACGGTCGGTCGCTGGAAGACCATCCCCATCCGCCGGCGGACGACGACCGGATTGACGCCTCGGGCGTAGATGTTCTGCCCGAGGTAGCGCACCTCGCCTTCGACCCGGAGACCGGGGGTGAGGTCGACCATCCGGTTGAGGGTGCGGATGAACGTCGTCTTCCCGCAGCCGGAAGGGCCGACGACGGCGGTGAGACTGCGGGCGGAGAAATCGATCGAGATCCCGTCCAGCAGCGTCCGACTCCTCGCGCGCACCGTGACGCGGTCGACGGCGACGACCGGCTCCGAGGAGGGAGGGGCCAGCGCGCTCATTGGAACAGACCCTCGAGGCGGCGCCGCGAGCGCGCCGCGATCACCCGGACCAGGACATTGAGCCCGATGACGATGACGAGGAGGAGGAACGCCGCTTGGAACGCCCGGTGGATCGCGGTGGGGAGGATGAGTCCGTTCTCGAACCCTTCCCAGATGTACAGCGGCAGCGCCCCGACGGGTTGGGAGAGGCCGAGGGGAGGGAGGGCGACGAGGGAGGGGATGATCGGATAGATCGGGGCCGTCTCTCCCACGCCGATCGCCATCGCGAGGAAGACGCCCGTCAGGACCTGGGGAAAGGCGATGGGGGTCGCGACGCGCAGCAGGTACTGGAGCGGCCGGGCGCCCGAGCCGACCGCCGCCTCCCGGAGGTGGGAGGGGACGGAGCTGTAGGCGAGGTCGGTGGCCCGGTAGACGTACGGCGTCATGAAGATCCCGAGGGTCACGGCCGCCGCCTCGAGGGACGATCCCCAGCCGAAGTAGCGGACGAACGCGAGGAAGCCGAACAGCCCGACGATGATGGCGGGGATCCCGACCATCACGTTCGCCGCGATCCGCACCACCCCCGCGGCCCGCTCGCTCAGGTACTCCGCGGTCGCGAGACCCCCCAGGAACCCGAACGCGACCGAGACGCCGGTGGCCAGGGCGAGGATCGCCAGCGATCCCGCCAGGGGGGCGAACAGGCCTCCCCCGGCCCCCGAGGGATTGGTCGTCAGAACGGACCAGGTGAACGTGGGGAGGGCCTGCTTGCCGACCCAGTAGACCAGGTCCGCGATCGGGGCGATCGCCACGAGGAACAGGAGCGGAAGGACCCATCCGACGCACCGATCGAGGGCCGTCCGGCGCCAGACATGCCCGGTCCGATCCCGTCGAAGATCGTCGATCGCCTCGAGCGGGGTCGCGAGACTCGGGGTCATCCTCCGACGCTCCTAGATCCCCGCGACGTCCGTGAACGTCCGGCGGATCATCCAACGGCCGGCGATGTTGACGGCCAGGGTGATCGCGAGCAGGACGAGGGCGATCTCCGCGAGATAGTGCAGGCCCGTGCCCGAGAGGTTGTCGTTGATCTCGCTGATGATGAGCGAGGCCATCGTCGAGGTGCCCCCGTAGACGTTCGTCGGGAGCCGCTGGACCTGGCTGATGACCATGAAGACGGCGACCGTCTCGCCGAACGCCCGCCCGAAGCCGAGGAACGCCGCCCCCCAGATCCCCCGCTTGGAGTACGGGATCGCCACCCGGCTCGCCACCTCGAGCCGCGTGGCGCCGAGAGCCAGGCCGCTCTCCCAGAGGTCCCTCGGCACGGAGCGCAGCGCGTCCCGCATCAGGAGCGTGGTGATCGGGAGGATCATGAGGGTCAGGATGACGATCGCGAGGGCGAGACCGGTCCCCTCCTTGGAGGGGGAGTTCACGGCCGTGTGGAACCCCGGGATCCCCGAGAGGAGAGGGGCGAGCCAAGGGAAGATGTCGTGCCCGAAGAACGGAGCCACGATGAGGAACCCCCAGAGCCCGTAGATGATGCTCGGGATCCCCGCGAGGAGGTCGACGAACGGATCGAGCCAGGAGGAGAGCCACCCGGGCAGGAACGTCGTCGAGGCGACCGCGATGCCCAGACCGATCAGCATCGCGAGGGCCAACGCCGGGAGGGAGGTGAGGAACGACCCGACCACGAAGATCAGGATCCCGTACTTCGTGACGTTGAAGCTGAAGAATCCCCAGCCGAAATTCTGGAGAGCGCTCGCCCCCACGAGCGACGCGACGATCGCGAGCGTGAGCGCGACCGGGATGAGGGCCGGGGCGTACGGCCACCACCGGGCCAACCCCGAGAGGAGGCGTTCGGAAAGTGGAAGGGGTTGTCGGTCCCTGCCGTCTCGAGGGACCGACTCGGGAGTCACGGCGGCCGCCAGTCCCTACGCGGCGATCGTGACGGTGGCGAGGGCCTCCTGGTCCAGACCCTGGATCTGCGGCGTCAGGGGAAGGAACCCGACGGTGTCGATCCAAGCGCTCGCCTTGCCGGTGCTGGCGTAGTTTCCGTACGCGATTGCCCACTGCAGGAAGTTCACGACGTACGTCTGGTGGGCCGGGTCCGCCGGGACGAGCTTCACCACGGCGTACTCGAGGTTGACGATCGGGTAGGGGTTCGGATCGCCCGACGTCGGGTTCGTTCCGCCGCCGCCCACGCTCCAGGTGATCGGGCCGCCCGGGCTGCCCCCGAGCACGAGGTTGATTGCCAGGCCGTCCACCGAGTAGTCGAGCCGCGAGAGCGCGAGGTTGGCGTCATCGCTGACGTTCGTCGAGTTCCACAGGATGTAGTTGTGCTGGTCCGTCGCGTTCGCGCTCACGTTGCCGCCCGCCTGGGAGTTGGCGAGGTTGTCCCCGAGCGCCGCGTACTGGAGATACTTGCTGTGCGCGACGACCGTCGACATGTAGCTGATCCCCACGTAGCCGACGCTGCTCGAGTAGTTGAGGAGCGCGCCGATCACGCCGGAGTTGCCCGTGCCCGGCTCCGAGTTCTTGACCGGGGGCGCAGGCGACGAGAACGCGGAGGTCGAGTTCCCGTACGTCCAGCCGGAGTAGGACATATCGCAGTACGTCGAGAAGAGATCCGTGTCACCGCTCGAGTCCTGGCGGACGATGGGCACGATGGTCGTGGCCGGGAGGTCCGCCGCGTAGGTCGGATTGGCGTACTTGATCAGGGGGTTGTTCCAGGTGGTGATGATCCCGTCGTAGATCTCCGCGAGGATCGTCCCGTTGAGGTTCAGGTGGACGCCGTCGAGCGCGCTCACGCTGCTCAGGTTGTAGACGATCAGCTGGGAGGAGATGGCCACGGGGATGTTGACGACTCCGACGGTGCTCGCCGGGGTGTTTCCCGCGCCGAGGGCATAGGCGTCGGAGCCGCCGATGTCGATGGTACCCGCTTCGGCTTCGCTCCGGCCGATCCCGCTCCCTCCCGGGCCGGGACTCACGATCACGTGCGAGTTCACGAGGCTCGTGTAGTTCGGACCCCAGAGGTCCATCAACGGCTCGAGCAAGGTCGACCCGGCCTCGGTAATGTCGACGGTGGTCGAGCTCACCTTGGTCAGGTAGGCCCCGAGCTCGTAGCCGCCGCCCAGGCCCACGAGCAGGAGAACGACACCGAGGGCGATGGCGATCCCCTGCGTGACCTGGCCACCCCGCTTCCGGGCGGGGGTCGACAGCGATTCGGTCGTGGGTGCTCCACTGGGACTCTGCGCGCTCATTCGATTTCACTCGCTCCTTTGCGACCGCAACGGCGAAGGGGTGGCGCGCCCTCGTTCGGACGCTCGCCGGGCTCCGCGTCGCATGGTCGGCCGGCCGACCCCGGAAATGGATATATAGAATATCAATTTAGTCTATATTGATATTCATAGCGCACCGAATGCGATAGGTTCGCAACGGTCGTCCGCGGCGTCGGTCCGGTTCACGCCTATAGGGTCGGGGAGGATGAGCCGCCACGACGCGCTGGCTCGTCCGCTTCGGCTACGCCGGCTTCGGGTTCGCGGGATGGGCCCGCCAGCCGGGGGCCCGGACCGTCGAGGGGACCGTTCGGGACGGGGTTCGGAGGGGAGGGTACGCGGACCCGTCCGGGATCGAGGTCGCCAGCCGGACCGACCGAGGTGTCAGCGCCCGAGGGAATGCGTTGACCCTCACCTCCGAGCTCCACGGAGCCCCGCTCCTCAGGGCCCTCAACGGGATCTCGCCCGAGGTGTTCTTCTCGGCGGCGGCGTCGGTGCCGGCGGCGTTCCGGGTCCGGTCGGCCGCCCGCCGGATCTACCGGTACTACGAGCCCCGGGTCGACGGGGATCGGGCCCTCTGGGTCGAGTCGGCCCGCCTCTTTCACGGACCGGTCGACGTTCGCTCGTTCGGCCGCGACATCCCGGCCGGCTCCCCCTGCTGGCGCGACGTCGAGGAGGTTCGGGTCGGACCGCGCGGGGGCGGCCTGGTGGTGGAGGTCCGGGCTCCCTCCTTCGTCTGGGGAATGGTCCGGAAGATCGTGGGAGGGATGCGGGAGGTCGCAGGAGGCAGGATCCCACTCTCCCGCCTCGAGGCCGCGGTGCTCGGGCGGGAGCGTCTCACCCTCCCGCTCGCCGAGCCCGAGGGACTGGTCCTCTGGGACGTCGAGTACCCCTCGATCCGCTGGCGGGCCCGTTGGTCGGGACCGAACCGTCACCAGGCGGCGTACCTCCGTCGGACCCACGAGGGCCTCGCGCGGACCGGTGCAGTCCTCGCGAGTCTCTACCGCCCCGCGGGCGGCCCCCCTCGCCGAGGCGCAGCGAGCCGAAGGGCGACTCCCCCGCGCGATCCCGCGTCCTGACGAAGCTGGCGTCCCGCGCCGGCTAGCCGACGCGCTCCCAGCGCTCGAGCTTCTGGACCGAACCGAGCGTCGAGCCGCGCTGGATCTCTTCCCGGACGCGGTTCTCGTGCTCGAGGACGTCGAGGGCCCGGTTCGCGACCTCCTGGGCCCGTTCCCGCGGCACGACGACGAGGCCGCTCAGGTCGCCCACGATCCAATCCCCCGGACGGAC